>JAIRUB010000235.1 GCA_031254635.1 Prevotellaceae bacterium
CGATTTTTCGGAAGCCGCAATAGAACCCCATGCCGTAGCCTGATCACCATTGATGTTACGGTAAATCCCTTTAGGCAAATCGGCCTTTTGTATAACGTAAGTGTTTTGTATGGCGTGAATATTTGAAGCATAGTTATAACCATCGTGCAATAGTTTCTTGTTAGCAGCTATAAGTTCCTGTTTTTTACTGAATTTTTTTTTGAAATATTGTTCGGTATATTCGAGCGAACGATTAAACAGGAAGTAACAGATGCCCAAGGCAAACATGTTTTTGCTCTTTATGATTGACTTTGCATCCAAGCCAGAGTCTTTCAAGCTTTCTTTAGTCAATGTAGTCATGGGAGCAAAGATAATAGTGCGGTCTTCGATACCCAATTCTTTAACGGGGTTATCGGTTTTGAACGCAGCTAAACTCAAGCCCTTTTCATCAAAGGTGTCGGCATCCATAATAACGGTAGCCGTAGGTTTTAGCCAGTGGGCATTCATTTTGAGCGCCGAAGGGTTCATGGCTACCAATACGTCGCAGTGGTCGCCGGGCGTTTTGATTGGATGGTTTCCGATCTGTACCTGAAAACCTGAAACACCTGCAAGCAAGCCTTGCGGAGCGCGAATTTCGGCAGGAAAATCAGGAAAGGTGGAAACATCGTTGCCCATAAGCGCTGAAGCATCGGCAAATAAGGTTCCTGTAAGTTGCATTCCATCGCCCGAGTCGCCGGAAAAACGGATAACAACATCAGGCATGTCAATTAATTTGTGCATGAGTAATGAGAATATTAATTACGGTTTTTTTAATAATGGTCAAAATTGCTTATGATTTATAAAAAAATTGCAGGGCAAATATAGATTTTTTTTTTCAAACTACAAAATGAAAGGATAAAAAAATAATTTTTTTTATCCTGCAATGCTTTGTTAAAAACAATCTAAAAATTTTGTAAAAATAAAATCTTTTCGTAATTTCGTATTTCCGAAAAATAGTTAAAAAATGAAGATTTTCGGAAATCTATAAGATGGTAAAAAGAGAAATATATTTATCACAACTACGTGAATTGAAAGATGTTCAAATAATTAAGGTAATTGTCGGAGTGCGTCGCTGTGGAAAATCCACGCTCTTGGAGCAGTGTAAAAATGAATTGTTCTTGGAGGGTGTGCCTGCTACCAATATCCAGCATTATAACCTCGAAGAACCTGAAAATACAGGATTTGAACATTGGCACGATTTTTATTTTCATATAAAAAATTCGCTCTCGGGCAAAGGAATGAATTATATTTTTTTCGACGAAATTCAAATGCTTAGCAATTTTGAACGCTTGCTTGATGGATTGCACATTTTGAAAAATGTAGATTTGTACGTAACAGGCAGCAATGCTTATTTGCTTTCGAGCGAGTTGGCAACCATTCTCACCGGCCGGGCAATTACGATAGAAATGTATCCTTTTTCATTTTTAGAATACCTTGAATATCAAAAAAATGGAAACCCAAGCGATAATGATTTAATCAATTATCTGCAAATAGGCGGCTTTCCACAAGCCTTGGAATTGCTCAACATTAGTCATTCTGCCTACGAAAGCTATCTTAAAGGACTGTATTCAACCATTTTAGAAAAAGACATAAAGCCGCGAAATGCTATTTATAACGAGCCGACATTTGAAAATCTTGTGCGGTACTTATCCGATTCCGTGGGTAGTTCTGTTTCGGCAAACAGCATTGCCGGTTATTTTAGACACACCAAAGACAATATTGATGACAAAACGGTAAACCGCTATATTTCACTGCTTAACAAAAGTTATCTTTTTTATCATTCCAACCGGTTTGATTTGAAAGGCAAGAAAATGCTGAAAACACAAGGAAAGGAATATATTGTAGACACCGGTTTTCGCAATGTTCTTTTGGGACGGGAAAATCTTTCAGATTTGGGGCATATTCTCGAAAATATAGTTTATTTTGAACTTTTACGACGTAGAAATAGCGTTTGGATTGGCAAAAATGCTTCCGGTGAAATTGATTTTGTAGCAAAAGATTCCAACGGTTATACGCATTATTATCAGGTTTGTCTCACAATGCGCGAAGAAAGTACTCGCGAACGGGAACTTTCGGCATTTATGAAACTGAAAAACCACCACCCGAAAACCGTTATTTGCCTTGACCCCGAAGAACCAACCTACAATGGTATTGTACAGCGCAATGCAACAAAGTGGCTCATGAAGCCATCAACAATTAATCACTATTAATTCAAAATGAAAACATTAAAACTAACAGTTATCAGCCTGTTTTTATCGATTGGCGTATTACAGGCCAACCCTTTGTGGATGCGTTATCCCTCCATATCGCCCGATGGCAAACAAATTGCCTTCTCGTATAAGGGCGATATTTATACCGTAGTAGTAGCCGGCGGCGAGGCTAAGCAAATTACTATGCACGAGGCGCATGATTACATACCTGTGTGGTCGCCCGACAGCAAGAGCATTGCCTTTGCGAGTAATCGATACGGCAGTTTTAACATTTTTTTAGTGCCGGCTGCCGGCGGAACGCCTGTGCGACTAACAAACTGGTCGGGCGGCGAGCAACCTTACAGCTTTACCCCCGATGGTAAATATATCGTTTTCGGCGCTAAGATACAAGCGCCGGCAAAAAGCGCTGCTTTTCCATCCAGCGTAATGAGCGAACTTTACAGCATACCGGTAACAGGCGGGCGCCCTGAACAAATATTGGCTACCCCTGCTGAAAAAGTAAAATTTACCAATGATGGAAAAAAGTTTGTATTTCAGGATAAAAAAGGACAGGAAAACCAATGGCGAAAACACCATACCTCCTCCGTTACACGCGATATATGGATGTATGACATAAGTACCGGAAAGTTCCGCGCCCTTATTGTTGCCCCCTGTGAAAATACCGACCCGATACTCAGCCCCGACAACACGCAGGTATATTTTTTGAGTACAAAAAACGGCTCGTATAACGTATTTAGCTTTCCACTGGATAATTCGTCGAGTGTGAAGCAGATAACTGATTTCAAGACTCACCCCGTGCGCTTTCTGAGTATTGCTAATACCGGAATGCTCTGCTTTGGCTACGAGGGAGAAATTTATATCTTGGCTGCCGGTGGAAAACCTGAGAAAGTGAAAATTCAAATAACAGGCGACTCTAAAAATAATGAGATTGAAGCATTGACAAATAAAGATGCCGTGGGTGCAGCTATTTCTACCGATGGTAAACAGGTCGCCATAGTAATGCGGGGTGAAATTTTTGTAGCTTCAACCGATTACAAATATACCAAACGGATTACCAATACTGCTGCAGAGGAAGATTATCCTAAGTTTTCACCCGATGGAAAAACACTGATTTACGCTTCGCAGCGCGATGGTTTTTGGAATATTTATACCGCTAAAACCACCCGTCCAGAAGAGCCTTATTTCTTTAATGCTACAGTAATTGAAGAACAAGCCCTCATTCCCGCTGCCAAGGTGGAACGCTGCCTGCCACAATATTCGCCCGATGGGAAGGAGATTGCTTATATTGAAAGCCGTTCTAAACTTATGGTGTATAATATAGAAAGCAAGAAAATTCGCCAAATTACCGATGGTTCTACCAATTACGACAGCGATGGAATGATTAACTACGCCTGGTCGCCCGACAGCAAGTGGTTCACTATTCAATATACTCCCAATCGCCACCATCCCTATACCGACATTGGCTTCGTGAGCGCTCAGGGAGGCGCTATTACCAATCTTACCAATAGCGGATATACCAACGGTAATCCGAAATGGGTATTAGATGGTGATGCTATTATGTTTCGCACCGAACGTTACGGTATGCGCAACCATGCTTCCTGGGGCTCCATGAATGATGTAATGCTGGTGTTCATGAACCGGAAAGCATTCGATAAATTCCACCTGAGTGACGATGATTTTAAGCTTTTTCAGGAAGACGAAAAGGCTAAGAAAAAAGATACCAAGGCCGACTCTACCAAAAAGGAAACCAAAGATATTGTTGTAGAATTAAAAGGTATTGAAGACCGCCTGCTTCGTTTGACACCTAACTCCTCTACGCTGGGCGATGCGGTATTAGATAATAATGGAGAAAAGTTATACTACTTGGCTTCGTTTGAACAAGATTTTGACCTCTGGTCCTTGAATTGCCGCACCAAAGAAACCAAGGTTGAAATAAAAAAGGCCGGAAGAGCTACAATAAGCCTTGATAAAGAAGGAAAAACCCTGTTCCTGCTGGGGCGAGCTATGCAGAAATATGTGCTGGCTTCATCCAAGAAAACACCTATAGCTTTCAATGTAAAAATGGACTTAGACTTGATTGCCGAACGGGAATTCATGTTCAACCATGTAGTTCTTGAAGAGGCCAAGCGTTTTTATGTTGTTGATATGCACGGCGTTGATTGGCCGGCTATGACTAAGTCGTATGCTAAGTTCTTGCCTTACATCAATAATAATTTTGATTTTGCCGAGTTGTTGAACGAACTGTTAGGCGAACTCAATGTGTCGCATACCGGCAGCCGATACACTTCCCGCCCTGCTAATTCCGATGCTATAGCACAGTTAGGTTTGCTTTTCTCTTGGAATTACGATAAAGATGGCTTGTTGATAGATGAGGTGTTAGAAAAAGGATCCTTTGATAAAGCCGACAGTAAAGTCGTAGCCGGATGTGTATTGGAAAAGATTAACGGCGTAAAAATTGAAAAGGGCAAGGATTATTTTTCTTTGCTGAATAAGAAAGCCGGAGAAATAATATTGGTATCATGTTATAATCCAAAAACCAACGAACGCTGGGACGAAACGGTGAAACCTATTACTGTGGCAGCACAAAACGCTCTCTTGTATGGCCGCTGGGTAAAACAACGCGAGGCTGACGTAGAGCGGCTATCCAATGGCCGTTTGGGTTATGTACACATTGAGAGTATGGGCGACCCCAGTTTCCGCTCTATTTATTCCGATATACTGGGTAAATACAATGATAAGGAAGGAATTGTTATTGATACCCGCTTTAACAGAGGCGGCCGCCTGCATGAAGATATAGAAGTACTGTTCAGCGGCAAAAAATATTTTACGCAGGTAGTGCAGGGCAAGGAATCCTGTGATATGCCCAGTCGTCGTTGGAATAAGGCTTCGATTATGGTTATGGGCGAGGCGAATTATTCTAATGCACATGGAACTCCCTGGGTATATAAGAATATGGGAATAGGAAAATTAGTAGGCATGCCTGTGCCGGGTACTATGACCAGTGTAAATTGGGTAAGCCTGCAAGACCCAAGCCTGGTATTTGGTATTCCGGTAGTTGGTTGCCAATTAGCCGACGGCTCGTATTTGGAAAACCAGCAATTGGAACCTGATGTAAAAGTAGCTAATTCACCCGACAGATTAGCCGCAGGCGAAGACGAACAATTAGCTGCCGCCGTTAGGGAATTGTTGAAAGAATTATAATTTTTCCTATCTTTGTTGTTTAACTCAAGATAAAATTATGGCTATTATACAAGTAGTTAACGGGATATATCCCACTATCGGAGAACGGTGCTTTATTGCTGAAAACGCTGTGATTGTGGGTGATGTGGTAATTGGCGATGATTGCAGTATCTGGTACTCGGCAGTCTTGCGCGGCGATGTCAATAGTATTCACATCGGAAATCGCACCAATATTCAGGACGGGGCGGTGGTACATGTTTTCGACCATTCAGTAGCCGAAATCGGCGATGATGTGTCGGTAGGGCATAATGCTATTGTTCACGGCGCGAAGGTGGGCAATAATGTGTTAGTGGGTATGGGTGCTATCTTGATGGATAATGCGGTAATTCCCGATAATACGATTATTGCGGCAGGGGCCACAGTGTTGAGTAATGCGGTGCTGGAACCAGGCGTGTATGCCGGCACTCCCGCCAAAAAGGTAAAAGACTGTAATGCAAAATTAGTAGAAATGATACGCCAGAATGCCGCTGGCTATTTGACGTATAAGGATTGGTTTATTCAAAGTTAAAAATTGAAAGTTGAAAATTGAAAACGATAAGTTGAAGTTTGTGTCCAATGTTTTCCATTGCGAGGTGGAGGGCTTGGATACGGAAAAAGTGTATATGATGAACGGCGGAAAGCCGGGCAACTATACCTTATTGTCGCAAGACAAACCCCTGCAACTGATTAGTGTGCGCGAAGGAACAGAGGCGCGGGAAGTAAGATTTGAAAACAACTTTACCATACCCGCCGGTTCTTCTGCAAAAATAATTATCTGTGACCACACGGCTTCCCATCACCCTTTCATTACACAATCAATCAATAATATATGTTTAAAAGAGGGTGCGCGTTTAGAAATGTTATTCATGCAAAACGAGCATAATCATTCAGAGCATCATACTACAACAACTATTGAGCAGGGCCGCAACAGTTACCTTTCTTGTACGGTAGCCACCTTGTATGGCGGAGTGGTTGATAATAGCTTTGAGGTTAAATTAACCGGCGAAGGAGCTGTTTGCGAGCTCAATGGCCTTTATCTCAGTGACAGAGAGCAGCGGGTAACTAATACCGCAAGAATACATCACCTTGCCGGTAGATGCTTGAGTCGCCAGCTATTTAAGGGGATTCTCGACGAGCAGGCTGTTGGAGTTTTTAATGGTCATATCTTGGTTGACAAAGGTGCTCAAAAAACAGAGGCTTACCAGGTTAATCACAATTTATTGCTGACACATACCGCCAAGATGTTTACCCAACCTCATTTGGAAATCTATGCCGACGACGTAAAATGTTCGCATGGCGCCACCATCGGCCGGATTGATGAGAATGCACTGTTCTATCTTCGTTCCCGCGGGGTGAGCTTGCCGGAAGCGCGGCATCTGCAACAGTTTGCCTTCGCCAATGATGTACTCGAAAAAATCACAGTACTACCGCTGCGTGAACGTACCTCATCATTAGTGGAAAAGCGGTTGAGAGGTGAATTATTGCCCTGCGCGGATTGTTCCTGCCACTGTTGTTAATTCAAAAATTTAAAATATTAATTATTGATTTATAAATAGTTATATTGATTGTTTATTGTTATTAAATAAGATTGTTCATTACTAATGAATTAAATTATTTGTTAATATTAAATAAAGTCATATCTTTGCAGTAAATAATATACTTAATATGTTTACTCAAAGTCAAATATCTCAGACGATAGACCTTCAGCAAGAGGGTTTTTGGGCAAGCGGTAATGAGTTAAAGCGGGAAATATTACCGACAATTCCGGTAATAAACAGCTATGCAACTATAATCACCGGCTTACGCCGTTGTGGGAAAAGCACACTCTTAAAGCAGCTATTAAATGACAACACAGAAAACACATTATGCTTGAATTTTGAGGATATACGCTTGGCCGGTTTTACAGTACAGGATTTTATACGATTACACGATGAAATCAGGCACCGGAAAAGCAAGGTGTTGTATTTTGACGAAATACAATTAGTAAAAAAATGGGAAATCTTTGTACATCAGCTATTGCGGGAGGGTTACCAAGTTTTTATCACCGGCTCAAATTCTTCTATGTTGAGTCGGGAGTTGGGATCTCACCTTACCGGCCGTCATCTTTCTGTTGAGTTGTTTCCGTTTTCTTATAATGAATTTTTGCAATTCAAGAGTCTCTACAGGGATGCCGTAACCCTTACGGAATATATGAATACAGGCGGAATACCCGAATATGTGAAAAGCGGGGCGGGGATGCTCCTTACGAGGCTGTTGGATGATATACTGATACGTGATGTTGTAACGCGTTATGGCGTACGTGATATTACTTCGTTGCGGCAGTTAGCTGTTTATCTGATGTCGCATGTTGGTTGTCAGGTGTCGGCTACACGTTTGGCAGGCTTATATGGCATCAAATCGCCGGCTACGCTGTTAGAATATTTTTCATACCTGAAAGATGCCTATTTGATAGAGATGATGCCGCAATTTAGTTATTCGATGAAAGCGCAGGCCCGTAATCCCAAAAAGATTTATGCCATAGATACAGGTATGGCGCGGGAAGTATCGGCTGCTTTTTCCGAAAACATCGGCCATTTATTGGAAAATCTGGTGTATTTACATTTGCGTCGCAGTTATTCCGATATTCACTATTTTAAGGAAAAACAGGAGTGCGATTTTGTGGTTTCCGAAAAAGGCAAGGTAAAACAACTTGTGCAAGTTTGCAGTGCCTTAGCCGATTTGAATTGGGAGCGTGAATATGAGGGCTTGTTAGCTGCCATGCAACATTTTAAATTAAAACAAGGAACCATTGTTACCCTAACTCAGTCGGATAAATTTACTAAAAATGGACTTACCATCCGCTTGGTGCCGGCCGATGAATGGATGAAATAACCGAAAATAAAACAAGGGTGTACGACTAATACGCACACCCTTGTTTTTTCTTGCTTGAAAAATTCAGCCCTTACAGATACTACCCCTCGCTGTTTTCTCCTTTTGTTTCACAATCGGCTTTGACGGCTTTCCTTGCCTTCATCAATTTCCCTTTGCCGGATTCTTTACCTTCACCTTTGTGTTCCCGGAACTTTTTACTCTCGCCGGAAAGTTGTCGTCTTTCTGAGATTTTACCCTCACCGGCTTGTGCGACAAATTCGCTACGTTTTTGCTGAAATGCTACACGTTGTTCTTCTGTCAATAATCCGCTTATTTTAGTGCGGAAATCGGCGCGACTCTTCATGATTTGACCCTGTAGCGCAGTAATCTCATCTATGGTGCTGTTAATGGCTGTTTGATCGGGGTTCTCTGCCTTTTGAAGCGTATTCAATTGGACTCTCTTTTCGCGTAATAAGTCGGCGTTTTGACGCGCTTCCTTTCCCATTGCAAGCCGTAGTTCTTTGATAGAATTACGCTGTTCATCGCTTAATCCCTCAATAGCGAAAGTTTGCCGCATCTCCGGTTTTTTATGCACCCTGTCGCCGGCATCTGCCGTTTTGATACGTTTTACTTCTTTCTTTTTGGGAGCACCTTGTCCTTCGCTGACTTGAGCAAAGAGGCACACACTTAATAACATCATGGCGGTGAAAAAGAAAATTTTTCTCATAATAAAAAGTTTTTAGTTCATTCTGCTTATAAGACTACGCTCAAGGAAAAAGGTTTAAAATGACCGGCAATTTGAAATAATTTTGTAACTTTGAAGATTATTATTGTAAGTAATTATATATTAAAAAATAAAGTATGGCAGAAAAACTGTTTTCAGCATTTTCGCCGGTTTCTACTACAAAGTGGGAAGAGGTGATTACCAAAGACTTAAAAGGCGCTGATTATGAGAAGAAACTCGTATGGAAAACTATGGAGGGCATCAATGTCCGTCCTTATTATCGCGCCGAAGACCTCAGCAAACTCAGTCTGGTACGCAGCGCCAAAACCGACAATAAATGGCTTGTCCGTCAAGATTTTGATGCTCGCAACAATGTGGCCGAAGCCAATAGCGAGGCCTTGGATGTCTTAAATAAAGGTGTTGATGCACTCGGTTTCCGATTAAAAGAAGAAGGCATTACCGCCGCCGATTTGGATACTTTGTTGGAAAACATCGTGTTAACAGCAGTAGAAATAAATTTCACCAATACCTGCTGCAATGTCAACGACTTAATAACCTTATTTTTGCGTAAGGCTGCCACCGGCAATACTGCTGAAATCAGGGCATCTATCGATTATGATCCTTTGCGCTACATAACCCTGCACGGCGCTTTCTGCAAAGATGAAAAAACAAGTTTCGAACAACTGCAAACAGTGGTGCAGGCAGTGAAAGATTATGCCAATTTTCGCACCGTAGGCGTTGGCGCAGCTATTTTTCATAACGCAGGTGCAAGCATTGTTCAAGAATTAGCCTTTGGGATGGCTATGGGGAGCGAATATATGAGTCGCCTTACTGAGGCGGGCATCAGCGCTGACTTGGCTGCGCAAAAAATCAAATTCAGTTTTGGCGTGGGCGCTAATTATTTTATGGAAATGGCGAAATTCCGTGCAGCGCGCATCTTGTGGTCAACTATAACAAGCGCTTACGGAGCTAAAGATGAAGAATCGTTAAAAATGTATATTCATGCCCTAACCTCGGCTTGGAACCAAACGGTATATGATCCTTACGTGAATATGCTGCGCGGCACTACCGAAAGTATGAGTGCTGTTTTGGCCGGTGTTGACAGTCTCGAAGTATTGCCTTTCGACAAGGCCTTTCGCAAGCCTTCTGCATTTTCCAATCGCATAGCACGCAATACACAAATTATTTTGAAAGAAGAATCGTATTTCGACCGTACTGCCGATCCCGCTGCCGGCTCTTATTATATCGAAACCCTTACTACTGCCATTGCTGAAGAGGCTTGGAAGTTATTTAAACAAATAGAAGAAAAGGGTGGTTACTTGGCTGCTTTCAAAGCAGGTTTTATTCAGGAACAAGTTAAAACTTCCGCCCAAAAGCGTGAGATGAATATCGCTACCCGCCGTGAAATTTTGTTGGGAACGAATCAATATCCGAACTTTACCGAACACCTCCCCAACCCCTCCCAAGGAGGGGCTTCCCAACACACAGGCTCTTGCAGTACGAAAGATAGCCCCTTTGCAGGGGAGATTATAGCTGAATATCGTGGGGCGCAGGCTTTCGAGGCGCTGCGCTACGCTACCGACAAGTGCGGCAAGCAACCGCAGGTCTTTATGCTGACTTTCGGTAATTTGGCGATGTGTCGCGCACGTGCACAATTTTCTGCGAATTTCTTTGCCTGTGCGGGTTATAAGATAGTTGACAATAACCGTTTCGTGTCCATTGAGGAAGGAGTGAAAGCCGCCTTAACCGCCAAGGCAGAAATTGTTGTAGCCTGTTCGTCTGATGATGACTATGCTGAGGCAGTGCCGCAAATTGCGCAGCAACTTGGCGGCAAGGCAATACTTGTAGTTGCCGGTGAGCCCGCCTGCAAAGCCGACTTGGAAACCAAGGGCATCAAGAATTTTATCAGTATGAGAAGTAATGTACTGGAGACATTAAAGTGGTATCAGAAAGAATTGGGGATTTAAAAATAAATGGCACCTTCTTTAAAATATGAACAATGGATAAAGCAACAATAAATAATCTTGTTTCTTTTTTTAAGGAATCAATAACTGCCAACGGAATTAAG
>JAIRUB010000072.1 GCA_031254635.1 Prevotellaceae bacterium
TTTTCGACTTGGAACCAAAATTGCGACCACAATATTTTAATAAAGTATTGTACTTTATATCCTTTAGACAATAATTTTTTGAGTGCTACAACACTCTCCTTTACATACAATTGTTTCGCTTTTAACATGCTATATATGATTTATATTTAACACCAAAGATACTATTTACGCTATTAGAATAAAAAATTATTCACATTGGTATAACCTGCATATATCAATACGATAGATGCTCTCTTTTATTTGACCATTATGTATCAATAAATAAAACTATATATTAAAAATCAAATACTTATAAACAAAAAATTTACGTGTGAAAAGTTATTTTACAATTATCTGTAGCGCATGCTTCGTACCATCAGGCAGTTGAATTTCCATAATATACATACCGGCATAACTTGGCGCTGTTACAGCACTATGTACATCTTTTTGTTGGCGTACTAAATTTCCGCTAATATCATAGATATTCACGTTTACTTTGTCCACGCCTTCCGGTAAGTTGAGGGTCAACAATTGGCCTGCGTTTACAGGGTTTGGATACACAGCAATTTCAATTTGTTCCTGACTCTTTACGTATGGGCATAATTTATGCCATTCGCTGGTTTTCATACTATGTACTTCAGCAATATATTCGCTTGCTTGGCGGCCACTCAGCAGGATATAACCACTGGTCTCAGGCAATAATGTTCGTAATGTTCCGGTAAGTAAATACCAGCGATACTCGTCAAAAGTGTGGCCGCCGTTATATTCTGCATTATTCACTACGGCTAAGGTTTTACCCCAACGTTGTATATACATCGGTGCTGACGAACTTCCCAAAGCTTTTGATATGTTTAATGTATAAGAAGTTGTAGTACTAAAAGCAATAATTTTGATATTAATAACAGTTATATCGTTAGATAATGGAATATTCATTCCGGCCATGTAAGGACAACCATTCACTTCAATTGTTCCTTCGGAAGTAAGGTTCAATTCTACATAGTCTTCATTACAATCGGCCATATAAAACATATTATCAGAAATAGGGAGGATGTTATTGTTAACCGTTATGGCAATCAAGGCAGGATCAGCAGGATCAGGATCTACATCTAAAAACGAAGCTACTATCGAATGATCTGTCGTAACATTGGTAAAAGTATAGCTACCGGCAGTTATTGCAGCTGCATCATTATAGCCGTCTATTAATACTTCCGAAATACGGAAACCGGTATTCGGCGTTATGGTAAATGATTGGCTACTACCAAGCGCTACCGTCACACTTCCGCTTGGAGCAATAGTTCCATTGCCGCCGTTAACAGAAGAGGTAATCGTAGTATAAGTAGTTGCTGCATAATTTTTAGGAACAACAATAAAATCGACAAAAACGGCATCTTGTCCTCCGCTCGTAGAAACATCGCGCGAATAAGTCCATTTGAGGGTATGGGTTCCGGCACTGACATCAAAAGCGTATTCGCTCCAATCAATTTCACCACGCCATTTACCCTTGGACACATTGTCGATAAAAAACTCCAAATAGTCATAGAAGGCCCCGTTATCTTCCGTAGAAACCTTGGCGTAATAAATGACTTCACCCGGACTTTCACAAGCAAATGTATATTGCATGGTAGAGGATTGATTGTGCGTAATCGCTCCCGAACGGATAGATCTTGTTCCGTGGTATGCTTCAGTATTAGTAATATACCAGGGTAGATTTCCAGAGAAGGTAAAATCGCTCGGAATAATACCGTCTTCAAAGGATATTCCTTCGAATATATTCAATGCGGTATGTATTTCGCTACCGTTAGTTACCATTATTGTTATTTTCTTTCTTTGGTATCCTTCTTTTTCAAATAAGAATTGATTTTCGCCTCCCATTACGTTTGCAATGGTAAAACTACCCGATGCATCTGTTGTAACCGAAGGGTTTGGCATATTGGGAAGTGATACGGTAACACCACTCAATGGTAGTCCGTTGTGTACATCCCGCACAGTACCCGATACGGTATATGCCTGCTTTGGCTGCATAACCACATTCAGGTAAACTGTCGAATTTTGGCCGGTCACCACCACATTAGGAATTGTTTGTGTAACATATCCATAGGATTCAAAGTTGAAGGTATAAGTGCCAGGCGAGAGCATCCGGTAGTAATTACCATATTGGGGGTTGGTTTTCACATGGGAATTGTCTGCATCATGCCCTACCGTGATGGTTGCCGGTAGCGGATCTCCTTGACTATTGGTTACCTTTCCCCTGACTCCGTAATAAACATTCTCAATGAATGACAACATTGCTGCATGATTATATTCCCAATAGTTTGGTAATTGGTCGGACTGAACCATTTTTGTATTGGAAATTTCCAAAGTAATTTCCTTGCAATTATGCCAGTAGCCCATGTAATCTTGACGTCCTCCATCGATTACATACCAATCGCCGCCGTTTGTAACTCCACTGCTGGTTACAGAAGTAAAATAACCTGAAGGACCATTAGCTTTAGCTAATGCAACATATTGTTGACAAATTTGTATAAACCAATCGTTATCGGGGTGTATTTTTAGGGTAGTACGCCAACCATCCCATGGGTAGTTGGCTACTTCAGCACCACCGTGATAATTAGCGCCCAAAATAAAATTTTTAGTACCCGCATAATTCATCATTACTGTAGTCTCTTGTTGCGTTGGGCCATTCGGGTTTGGACCTACCCACGGGTCAGGAAAATTTCGATTAAGGTCAACACCATTAGCATTATTCCTTATTGCGGAGAAAACAGTACTGTTGCCGCCATAGTAGGTGCCGTCGGGATTGGTATTGGGGGCAATAAAAATTGAAACAGAATCTAACAACTCGGTAATTCGACTATCTTTTCCATATTCAGTTAATAAATAGTGAGCTAAGCGCATACATAAAATCCAACCGGTAGTTTCATCTCCGTGCATGGTGCTCGAAAGCAGAACTTCGGGTTTCGCCTTATTGGCTGCAATATTGCTTGTAACATTTAAAACAAGTATGTTTCTATTTTGGAAACTTTTTCCCGCTATATAAAGTTTGCACATATTGGGATAATCGGTTTCAAACTTTTCCATTCGCTGATTATAAACATCGTAGGTAGGATATCTGTCCCAGTTTACCATCTCTGCAAGTGTAGTTGCCATAGTACTCGCTCTGCCAGCCTGTATGGAAGGGTGTTCAAGTTCAATGAATTGAAATTTTGTTGCTTTTAATTTTTCAAATTGTATCTCATTGGCATAGGCTATAACATCAAGCCCGGTAACTTTGTCAATAGATACGATTCGAGTCAGATAGTCAAGGTCCGAGCGGTCGTCAATTTTTATTTGCAGGTAGTATTCTGTTGTTTGAGAAAATAAATGCAGGCTTGCAAACAAAAAAAATAAAAAAAAGACAAATCTTTGCATAGGTCAAGGGTATTTATTCCGTTGCAAATGTACGAAATATTTTTTTTAAAATGATTAATTAGTGACTAAAATATCACTAAATATTAATTATTGCAACTGAGGTCCAGCGGGAATCAATGCCTTACCTGCTTCCGTATCGCAATATTGTTCAAAATTCTTAATATATTTAGTGCCCAGGCTTTTAGCCTTTTCTTCCCATTCTTTTACATCCTTATACGTCTGACGCGGGTCGAGAATGCCTTCCGATACATTGTTCAATGCTTTCGGGGCTGTCAGGTTCAAAATGGGAATATGCACAGTTTCAGCCTTTTCGATAGAGCCGTCGATAATAGCATCAATAATGGCACGGGTGTCTTTAATAGAAATACGTTTACCCGTACCGTTCCATCCGGTATTTACTAAATAAGCCTTGGCATTGTGTTGCCTCATTTTACCCACTAAAGTTGAAGCATATACAGTAGGGTGTAATGTTAAAAATGCTTCGCCGAATGCCGGAGAGAACGATGGAAGCGGCTCCGTAATACCGCGTTCCGTACCTGCCAACTTAGAGGTATAACCGCAAAGGAAGTGGTATTGCGCCTGAGCATCGTCCAAAATAGATACCGGAGGCAACACGCCGAAAGCATCGGCTGAAAGGTAAATAATCTTACTGGCATGTCCGGCTCTCGTTGGTATTACTATCTTGTTAATATGAAAAATAGGATAGGAGACACGGGTGTTTTCGGTTACCGAACCATCGGCAAAATCCACCGAGCCGTCGGGGCGCACAGTAACATTTTCCAACAAGGCATCACGTTTAATGGCACGCCAAATATCCGGCTCGTTTTCTTCGCTCAGGCTGATAGTTTTGGCATAACATCCTCCCTCGTAGTTAAATATGCCATTATTATCCCAACCGTGCTCATCATCGCCGATAAGATAACGCTTCGGATCGGCCGAAAGAGTGGTTTTACCTGTTCCCGACAAACCGAAGAATATCGCTACATCGCCCTTTTCGCCCAGGTTGGCAGAACAGTGCATAGATGCCATACCTTTCTGCGGCAGGTAGTAGTTCATTATAGAAAACATACCCTTTTTCATTTCGCCGCCATACCAAGTGCCGCCAATGATTTGTACCTTTTCGGTAAGATTAAACAATACAAACACCTCGGAATTCAAACCATGCTGTTTCCAATTGGGATTAGTACATTTTGAGCCGTTCATCACCACAAAATCGGGCTCTCCATAATTAGCTAACTCGTAGTGCGAAGGACGGATAAACATATTGGTTACAAAGTGAGCCTGCCAGGCCACCTCCATGATAAAACGCACTTTCATGCGAGTATCTTTATTTGTGCCGCAATAAGTGTCAACCACATAGAGTTTTTCTTTATTAGAAAGCTCGTGTTGAACCAGTCCCTTCAACTCTTTCCATACTTCAGGAGTTACCGGACGGTTAATAACCCCATCCCACCAAATAGTGTCTTTCGATACGGCATCTTCAACAATGTAACGGTCTTTAGGCGAACGGCCTGTAAAAACGCCGGTTTTCACGGCTACTGCACCGGTATTGGTGAGTACGCCCTTTTCAAAACCTTCATTTTTAGCACTCATTTCAGCTTGAAACAGTTGTTCATACGACGGATTGTGTATCAACTCTTTAACACTGGTAATGCCATACTCGTTTAAATCTAAGTCTACCATAATTAGTTAGTTTTTAGTATATTATTAAATTGTTATCAATCATTTAAAAGAATGTAAAGATAATAATTTTTTTGTACTTTTGAACTTTAATTGTTAATTAATTTGAATATTTTTCATCAAATATTACAAGAATACTGGGGATATGCGGCATTCCGACCTTTACAGGAAAATATTGTACAAAAAGCCTACGAGGGCGAAGATGTATTAGCCCTGATGCCTACCGGCGGCGGAAAATCCATTACCTTTCAGGTTCCAGCCTTGGCTAAGTCGGGAATTTGCTTGGTAATAACCCCACTAATTGCCTTAATGAAGGATCAGGTAGAAAATCTTAAAAAACGAAATATTAAAGCCTTAGCTGTCCATTCGGGCATGACAAGCAATGAAATGGACGTAGCTTTGGATAATGCCGCTTACGGCGACTATAAGTTCTTGTACCTTTCGCCCGAACGCTTGGGTACAGAGTTATTCAGGGTAAGAGTACAAAAAATGAACGTAAACCTCATAGCGGTCGATGAGGCGCATTGCATATCGCAGTGGGGCTATGATTTTCGCCCTTCTTACCTGCAAATTGCGGCCATACGCGAGCTCTTGCCTGAGGTGCCGATACTTGCCCTTACTGCTACTGCAACACCGGAGGTAGCGCAGGACATCATGGATAAGCTGAAATTCAAAACCCCTACCCTGCTGCAAAAAAGTTTTGAACGGAAAAATTTGGTCTATGTAATCCGCCGTACGGAAGATAAAAATAAAGCGTTATTGAAAATATGCCGAAGCATACCCGGCACAGCAATCGTGTATGTGCGCAACCGTAAAAGCACGCAGGAAATAGCTTCTTTATTGGTACAAAACGGTATCAGCGCCGATTTTTACCATGCAGGCTTGAGTACCGAACAGCGCAACGCCAAGCAGGACGACTGGAAGCAGGGACGCATACGGGTAGTTGTTTGCACCAATGCCTTCGGCATGGGCATCGACAAGCCCGATGTGCGGTTGGTAGTGCATATTGACTTGCCCGAAAGCATTGAGGCGTACTTTCAAGAGGCAGGCCGCGGCGGCCGCGACGAGAAAACCGCTTATGCCGTGTTGCTCTGTAATGAGGCTGACAAATTGAGCCTGCAACAGCGTTTCAGGGTAGCCTTTCCTCCTATGGCAACGATTAGGGAAGTATATCAGCATATTTACAGTTATTACAATTATCCTTACGGTGCAGGCAAAGGCATTACACACGACTTTAGCCTGATGGAGTTTTCCCAACGCTACCACATTCACTCGCTCACAGCCCACAGCGCCTTGCAATGCCTTGAGCGCGACGGCTACCTTGAAGTAACTGATGAGCTGAACAACCCTACCCGCATTATGTTCACCATGCAACGCGACGAACTGTACAAGGTGCAGGTATCTAATGCCGACCTGGATTCATTTATCAAAATATTATTGCGTATTTATTCAGGGCTATTTTCCAACTACACCGGCATCGACGAAACTTATGTTGCCAAAGTGTCCGGGTTGCCGTTAAATACCGTCAACGACTATCTCCTGCGCCTTTCGCGGCAGCACGTAATTGCCTACATTCCGCGTAAGCGGACACCGTTGATTATTTTTAACGAAGAACGTTTAGACGATAAAAACCTGCGCATATCGAAAGAAAACTACCAACTGCGCATGGAACGTTACGAGCAGCGTATGGCAGCCATGTTGCGTTATGCCGACTCTACCGCCACATGCCGCAGTCAACAGTTATTGGATTATTTCGGCGAAACCAACAACACCCGCTGCGGCCGTTGTGATGTATGCACTTCCCGAAATGCACTCAACATGAGTAATTATGAATTTGATTTAATAACAACAGCCATACAAAAAATAATTAACGACAATGAAGTAACCATTGAGCAATGCGTTGATGCTATTAAAGGCGACAACAACAAAACATTAAAAGCGTTGCGGTGGTTAATGGAAAACGGAAAAGTACATGAAGCCAATGACGGAAAACTACGATGGGTCAAATGAACCATCTGCTCTTTTTAACGGAGAAATTATTGTTATAGATACCCTTGATGCTGCAGATGCAGCTGTGGCCTATTTGTCGCAGCAAAGCATATTGGGCTTCGATACAGAGACCAAGCCTGCCTTTAGTTCGGCAGACAGCCGTATCCGTAAAGTGGCATTGTTGCAGTTAGCCGACGACAAGCGTGCCTATCTTTTCCGTTTGAATAAAACAGGGCTTCCCAAAAACCTTGCAAAGCTGCTCGGCAACAAGCAGGTTATGAAAATCGGCGCTGCCATTCACGACGACATTCGGAAACTGCGTAAATTAAGGCTTTTTCAAGCTGAAAATTTTGTTGATTTACAAAATATGGTAGCAGACTACGGCATTGAGCACAAAAGCTTAAAAAAAATGGCGGAAATAGTGTTACAGATTAATATTTCGAAAGGCCAGCGCCTCACCAACTGGGAGTCGGAAACCCTGACTGTACCTCAGCAGCGTTATGCCGCCACCGACGCCTGGGTGTGCAGGGAAATATATTTGAAATTAACGACTGTATGTCTTCAAACAAAAGTTTACTAGTAACATTAAACCTATATTCCGCATTAGAAATAACACACCTCTACAAAATACAGTAATTCATTTGTTTACGTTTGTTTTTTTCTAACGCTACGCATTAGAAAAAAAATGGCTTTAAACCCTCAGTTTCAGCAAATTGAAACTGTAAAAATGCCTAATACGAAATTTTGGTTAAAGACTGGATGCCAATGGTGTAGCCAGAGCATTGGAATCATTGATTCACGAAGTGTGAAAACCACCCGTGTAGGAGGTGAAGCAAGAGGTTTCGATGGAGGCAAGAAAGTAAAATGGCGTAAGCAGAAGATTAGCAAAAGATTATGAGTTTAACACTAATACACCCGAAACAATGATTCAATTAACCATGATACAATTGATGCTTAATCGTATCAAATGAAAAATTCAAAACAGTTTCTTAATAATCTATATCAAATATTCCAAAAAACAAATAAATATTTTAAAAAATAAAATATTTATACTACCTTTGCATTGTAAAAGAAAGATGAATATGAGAATAATATCCCATCGGACTGTGGTGGAATACTATAAAAAACACGCTGACGCCAAAGATGTCTTAGAACTTTGGTATCATACGGTAAAAGCGGCCAAGTGGAAAAACATAGATGATATAAAACAGCACTTTAATAGCGTGGATAGCATTGGAAATAAACGATATGTATTCAATATAAAAGGAAGTAAATACCGGATTATAGCTAAAATTATATTTATTCAACAAATTGTTTACATTCGATTTATAGGCACACATGCGGAATATGATAAAATAGATTGCTCAACCATTTAAAATAAGTGTAAATATGACACCGAGAATTAAAAATGAAGAACAATACCAGGCATTGCTTCGAAAAGTAAACGAGTTGATGGATGTTGTGAATGAAGATACGCCAAAAAATGATTCGAATTTTGTAGCATTAGATTTATTAGCCGATTTAGTGGAAGAATATGAAATACACCATTATCCGATTGCTAAACCCACATTGGTAGATGCGTTGAAGTTAAGTATGTACGAAATGGGCTTAACCCAAAAGGCCCTGTCGGAAATGTTGGGAGTAAGCACTTCCCGTGTGAGCGAATACCTGACGGGTAAAAGCGAACCCACACTGAAAGTCGCCCGTGCCATATGCCAACAGTTGCATATTGATGCGAATATTATATTAGGAGCATGATTAAAAATGGTATCTATTAACAATCTAACTGTTGAATTCGGCGGGTTTACGCTCTTCGATGAGGTTTCCTTCGCCATTGGGCATAACGACCGTATAGGCTTGGTGGGCAAAAACGGCGCAGGCAAGTCAACCCTGCTGAAAATCCTGATGGGGAAGCAATCGCCTACCTCAGGGCAGGTGGTTATTCCATCAAGTTATACCACAGGCTACCTACCGCAAGAAATGAAGCTGAGCGACAGCAAGAGCGTGTTGGATGAAACCCTAACGGCCTTTGCCCACTTACATAAACTTCAGGCGCAAATCGAAAACATCACGCATCAATTAGCCGAACGCACCGACTATGAATCAAACGTCTACCATAAATTAATCATACGTTTGAACGATTTGAATGACCACTATCATCTCCTTGGTGGCGACAATCAGGAAGGCGAGGCGGAGCGCAATTTGCTGGGTTTAGGTTTTAAAAGGGAAGATTTTAATCGTCCATCTTCCGAGTTCAGCGGCGGCTGGCGTATGCGTATCGAGTTAGCCAAAATATTGCTGCAACGGCCGCAACTTCTGCTGCTCGACGAGCCTACCAACCACTTGGACATCGAATCTATCCAATGGCTCGAAGATTACCTAAAAGAATACTACGGTGCTGTGTTGCTCATTTCGCACGACCGCGCCCTGCTCGATTCGGTAACCAATCGCACTGTAGAATTGCTGCTGGGTAAGGCCTACGATTATAAAGTACCCTACTCTCATTATGTAGAGTTGCGGCGCGAACGGCGCGAGCAACAAGTGGCCACCTACGAAAACCAACAGCGCATGATTGAAAAAACGGAAGAATTTATTGAACGCTTCCGCTATAAGGCTTCCAAAGCCGTTCAGGTACAGTCGCGCATCAAACATCTGGAAAAAATCGACCGCATAACCATCGACGACGAAGATACCTCGGCACTGTATATAAAATTTCCTCCGGCTCCACGTTCCGGCCAAGTGGCCTTTTCGGCCAAAGAAGTAAAAAAACAATATGGTAATCATATCGTTTTTCAAGGCGCTAATATTGTAATTGAACGAGGCGAAAAGGTAGCCTTCGTGGGCCGCAACGGCGAGGGTAAAACCACCATGCTGCGCATTGCGGTGAACGACTTGGGCTATGAAGCAGGCGAAGTAAAATTAGGGTACAACGTGGAAGTGGGCTACTTCGCCCAAAATCAAGACGAAATTATGGACACCAAAGCTACTGTTTTTGAAACCCTCGACCGCGTGGCTGTGGGTAATATACGCGCCAAGCTGCGCGACATTCTGGGCGCCTTTCTTTTCCGAGGCGAAGATGTTGACAAGAAGGTGCAGGTACTCAGCGGCGGCGAGCGTTCGCGTTTAGCTATGGCCAAACTGATGCTGCAACCATACAACTTGTTAGCACTCGACGAGCCTACCAACCACATGGATATGCGCTCCAAGGACATCCTTAAACGCTCACTCATGAAATACGACGGCACGCTGCTTGTGGTATCGCACGACCGTGAGTTCCTCGACGGATTGGTCAATAAAATTTACGAATTTCGCGATGGAAAGGTAAAGGAACATTTAGGCAGCATTAACGATTTTCTACATCGACGTAAGTTGGAAAATTTCAAAGAGATTGAGCGAAAAGAAATGGTAGTTGTAGAAAAGTCGCCCGATACAAGCAAAAATTCCGAAGAAGAACGCCGGCTCCGCAAAGAACAGGAGCGCAAGGCACGCAAGCGCAAGAACGAGATTGAAGCGGTAGAAAAAGCCATTGCCGAATCGGAGCAGAAAATCGCCGCTATGGACACCATTCTCGCCAATCCAGAAGGCCAAACCATCAACGACGATTTCTTCAAACAATACAATAAAGAAAAAGCCAACTTAGAGCGAAGGATGTATGAGTGGGAAATGCTTATCAATGAATAATGAATAATTTAACCACCTAAATTAATGAAATTATGATTAACAAGAAAGAAAACATACTAAAAGACAAATCTTATGCTTTTAGTTTACGTATAATCAAAGCATATAAATTTCTGAATAAGAAAAATTGCGAATTTGCGCTGTCAAATCAATTAATACGTAATGGAACAGCTATCGGTGCGCTTATTAGAGAAGCCGAATATGCCCAATCCATAGCCGACTTTATAAATAAAATGAGTGTTGCACTTAAAGAAACAAACGAAACAGAATATTGGTTAACGTTACTTAAAGATAGCGGCTATATTACAGATAATATGTTCAACTCTATTGTCGAAGATTGTCGAGAGATTTTAAAATTACTAATAAGCAGTATTAAAACAGCAAAATCAAAATCAAGAAAAACCAAATAATTATTCATTATTCATTGTTCATTATTCATTAATATGAAATACCTCAAAAAAAATACCCTCCCCAACCTCCTCATCGGCATTCGGCCGATTATGGAGGCTATACAGGCAGGGCGACAGATTGAACGTGTACTTATTAAAACCGACTTAGACGGCGATTTATTCCGCAGTTTGTTAGAATTAATTCAGAAGCATAATATTCCTTTTCAATTTGTCCCTATTGAGAAATTAAACAACCTCACATCGGCTACTCATCAGGGCGTTGCGGCTTTTGTTTCACTTATTACCTACGCCGATATGGAAGCAATTATCGGGCAAATTACGGAGCGAAACGAAACGCCATTGATACTGTTGCTTGATGGAGTTACCGATGTGCGAAATTTCGGTGCCATTGCCCGCTCAGCCGAGTGCGCAGGCGTGCACACTATTGTGATTCCTGCCAAAGGCGCAGCGCCCATCAATGCCGATGCGCTCAAAACATCGGCAGGAGCACTCAACAGGATTCCTGTATGCCGCGTACCCAACCTGCGTACCGCCTTATACTATTTAAAAGATAGCGGCATACAAATTGTAGCGGCAACCGAAAAAGCACCGAAATTAGTTTACGACTGCGATTTCAAGTGTCCGACGGCTATCATATTGGGCGCTGAGGATGCAGGTATTTCCGAAGCTGCATTGAAGCTGTCGGATGAGAAAGTGCAAATTCCTCTGCAAGGCGAGATTCAGTCGCTCAACGTCTCTGCCGCCGCCGCGGTGCTGTTGTTTGAGGTGGTGCGACAGCGAAGGGAGGGTAAAAGGTGAAAAGCTACGGTTGGGACGTGGTACAAAACAGTCATTCCAGCGCCTGCCTCACGCTTTACTCCGAAGAGGGAAACAAAAAATTAATTCCTTATCAGGGATGGGTAACGGGCGAAGCGGCAAAAAAATTGTTTGATGCTGCAGGGGTTCCATTTGATGCATCAATGGCTGCCACCAAAAAGAAAGGATTCAAGAGCTTTCCGCTAAAATTAAAAACCTCGATAGCATCAACCAACGAGATTGAATTTGGAGAATCGGCCAATGTAGTTGGTATGATTCCCGGGGTAACGCTTAAAGATGAATATATTATCTATTCGGCACATTGGGACCATTTGGGCATTGGACAAGCGGTAGCCGGCGATTCTATTTATAACGGAGCATACGATAACGCTACAGGTATAGCCGCCTTAGCGCTGATGGGCAGGCGCTTTGCCAGCTTGCCCGAACAGCCCAAGCGCTCTATCCTCTTCTTAGCCCTTACTGCCGAAGAATCCAATTTATTAGGCTCACAATATTATGTCGAAAACCCACTTGTTTCTTTAGAAAAGACAGCGGTATGCCTCAATTTAGACTGTTATGCCGATTATATGCGCACCGGCGATGTAGTTCTTTCTGCCGCCGGACAATCAGAAACCGACAACTACGTGATAGAGGCTGCTGCTACCCAAGGAGGGACAGTAGTCATCAACAACGACAATTCAACCGGTTGGTATTACCGTTCCGACCATTATAACTTTGCCAAAATGGGCGTACCCATAGTAATAGCCAAAGGCGGAAACAAGTACCTTGACCCCGAAGCTGCCCAGGCTTACTATGAAAAATACCATAAAGGCATCTCCAACTACCCTCAGCCTTCAGATGAATATCATGAGTGGTGGAATTTGTCAGGGACGCTTGAAGACATTTATCTCTTCTACGGCATTGGCCTGCGCTTGGCTAATGACGGCTATTTTCCCAAATGGTACGACGGCGTTGAATTTAAGAAGTTAAGAGTTAAGAAGTAAGAGTTGACTTTAGCATTAAAAAAACAGTCTAAGAAGAAAAGAGCCTTTTTCACTTTGTACCTTTCCACCATTTATCTCTTAATACCTTAATCACTTAGTCTCTTAGTTACTTTTTTGCATTTCTCAATTCTTATTTCTACCTTTGTATTGTAAACATGCTTAGGGGTGCTCGCTATGGCGAGCTGAGATTACACCCTTGAACCTGATCCGGATAATGCCGGCGTAGGAAAGAGTTATTATCTTCATTTATCCCCCTCTGATGTTTTTGTGTCGTTCAAAAATATTTTGCACACAGATAACACTGATATCACAGATGAACACAGATTTTTGTTCTTCTAATTAATCAATATTTTGTATATCATACTATTTGTGAAAATCAGTTTAATCTGTGCCATCTGTGTGCTTTTATACGTTCTTTTAAAAAGTAATTACCAATAAAAAGTACTTAACCTTTTATCCTGTATTCTATTATGAAAAAACTTACCGCAGTTTGTTTGTTGCTTATCCTGTGTATATCGGGACAAAGCCTATTGGCGCAACGGCAGTTAGACAGCGTACTTATCAAGGCAAACCTCCCAGCAGCTAAGCAGGACTTGTCTATTAACTTGAGTTATCCTGCCGAAGAAGATAAGCAGCCCGCCAAGGAAATTCCGTATATGCTGGAACTCATGCCCTCTATTGTATCATATTCCGATAACGGCACAGGCATGGGCAGCAGCAGTTTCCGCATTCGCGGCACCGACCCCAGCCGCACCAACATCAGCATTGACGGCATTCCGCTTAATG
>JAIRUB010000080.1 GCA_031254635.1 Prevotellaceae bacterium
CATTATATAGGGAAAGATCGTACATGGAAAATAGAAAGGAAGAATTTGAACTTTAGAATACATTTAAAGCGGCTTTCCCGAAAAACAATCTGCTATTCCAAAGATGAAGAGATACATGATAACGTTATAGGAATGTACATTGAGCGTTATTATTTCAAAAACGGATTGTACGGAAAATCTGCCTGATCAATCAATTTGTGCCATGACCAAATTTTTATGTCAAATATCCATGCTACTAAGGTTATTTTGATAGGAACAATAAGGTGAAAATAAGGTTAGCTACTTTAATTACTTTTTACCCTGCACCCTTTACCAAGAACGAACCACCTCTTGCTTCACTTTATAATTTTCTACAATCTTTCACCTCATAGTAGCTGCCCCGCTATTTCCGCCAAGCGGCTGCGTTCGCCCTTCACTAAGTTAACGTGCGAGAATAGTTCCTGTCCTACCATCTTGTCGCTAAGATAGGTTAGGCCGTTGGACTGCTTGTCTAAATATGGCGAATCAATTTGGTGTATATCGCCGGTAAATACTAATTTAGTGCCTTCGCCGGCACGGGTGATAATGGTTTTTATTTCGTGCGGAGTGAGGTTTTGCGCCTCATCAACAATAAAGAATACATTGGACAGGCTGCGGCCACGGATGTAAGCCAAAGGCGTAATTACCAATTTGCCGGAGTTTTGCAACTCATTAATACGTACAGCCTCGCGTTGCGACGAGCGGAAACGGCTCTTAATGAAAGCCAAGTTATCAAACAGAGGCAACATGTAAGGGCCGATTTTCTCATTAATATCGCCCGGGAGAAAACCTAAATCCTGATTTTGTAAAGGAATTACAGGCCTGGCCAATAAAATCTGACTGAATTGCTCCTCCTGCGCCAAGGCAGCGGCCAAGGCCAACAAAGTTTTCCCTGTTCCGGCTATACCTGTGAGCGACACCAATTGAATTTCGGGGCACATTAAAGCATCAATGGCAAAGGTTTGCTCCGAATTACGCGCCTCAATACCATAAACCTTCTGTTTTTCTACCCGTTGCAGCCTGTCAGTAGTCTTATTATAAACCGCCAAAGCGCTGGAAGTATGGCCGGTAAGAATCATGTGTTGATTGGCAAAGGGAGTTATTTTCAGCTTTTTAACATCTAATTCTTGAGGGTTATGATAAAATTCGGCAATCTGTTCATCGCTTACCTTACATTGCATTGACTCCTTGCTCAGCTCATCGGCATTTTTCACCTTATCAGTCAGGTAGTCTTGAGCCATTATCTTGATAGACTTTGCTTTAAGACGTAAATTCACATCTTTGGTAACCAAAACTACGGTGCGCTCAGGACATTCGTCGGCTGCATGCTTGGCTACAGCCAAGATACGGTGGTCGGGCGTATCGTCAAAAAATGACTTAAACATTTCATCAGTAAAGGGCTGACCCAACATTACCCGCAGCGTTCCCAAGCCTTTTCCCAGCGATACCCCTACATCAAACATCTTATCGCCAGAGAGCTTATCCATTTGGCGAACAAACTCCCGCGCATGGTAGTTAATATCCTCATTGCCTTTCTTAAACTTATCCAATTCCTCCAAGACTACAATCGGCAATATAATGTCATTTTCTTGAAAATTATAAATACAACGATGGTCGTGTAACAACACATTGGTGTCGAGTACAAAAATCTTAGGTAATTTTTTCATGCATTTACTTTATTTGATAAAGAAACAAAGATACAAAAATTTTTCCTATATTTGTGCAATTTTTATTTAAGATGAACATCAAATTTTATTATCCGATTTTTGTTGTCCTTCTCTTTCTTGCTTGTCCGAAAGCTAATATTTCGGCACAACAATCTACCTACCCTGTCAACGCTTATTATCATCATGCTGTTGACCTTTATGAGAAAGGACAGTACGCCGACGCTGAGTTACAGTTCCGCAAAGCGCTGGAAAGTTGCTCGCCAGATGACAACATGCTCCGTGGCCACATTGCCGCTTACAACGCGCTGTGTGCCATTGAACTACGGCAACCCAACGCTGAAAGTATGGTGCTGGCTTTAGAAAAAGAATTCGGCAATATGCCAAAAACCAACGAACTTAATTTCGCTTTGGCTCGACAGTGCTACTACGAGGGTAATTACAGAAAAGCCATTGTTTGGTTTGAAAAAACCGACAACCGCGAATTGCCTCACGAGAATCGGCTCGAATGTTTATTCCTGCAAGCACATGCTTACTTTCAGGTTAATAACTACAAGAAAGCCTTGCCTTTATTTACGAACATCAAAAATCAAGCCAACAGCAAATACAAGCTCCCTGCTACTTATTATTATGCCCATATCGAATATAAAAACCAAAATTGGGCATCGGCGCTGGAAGGCTTTCAGGCTATTCGCCACGATGCCCGCTTTTCGGTATTGGCTGGGTATTACATCCTGCATATACATGCCATGCAGGGGCGCTACAATGAGGTTATCAACAATGGAGGCGAATTGCTTAAAACCGCTACTGACACCCGATACCAAGAGATTGCACTTTTGATTGTAGATGCTTGTTGCCGCACCGAACAATATGAATTGGCGCTCGAATATTTTAATCTTTACAAGGCGCGTACTGTTAGTTTAAGCCGTAACGATCAGTTTACAGAAGCAGTTATTTATTATCATTTGAAACAGTACGACGAGGCGCTCAGCTGCCTTAAACCTATAACGGGAAATGACAGCCTGAGCCAGGTTGCTGCTTATTACGCAGGAGCAACAAGCATGAAAACCAACAATAATGCTACTGCTTTAAAATATTTTGACACCGCACGGCACGGCAGTTTTAATAGCGATATTAGACACGATGCCTGGTTAAATTATGTTAAATTATCGATGGAAATTGATAATAGCACCAAGCCTTTGTACGATTATCAGAAACTGTATCCCAACAAAGATATTCATCAATTGCAAGCCTCCGCTTATATGATTGACAAGCAGTACGACAAAGCCTTATTAATTCTGAATACCATACCGCAACTTACCGACAAAGATAAGGCCGACATTCAACGCGCAGCCTTTGCTCAAGGCATCAAACAGTTTGAAAAGCGGCAATACTTTGAGGCGGCGCAATTGTTCGACAAATCGCTGCAATACGCTAATTACGACGACAACTTAGCCACTGCTGCCCGCTACTGGGAAGCCGAAACGTTATACGAACAAAAAAAATATGACGAGGCAAAAAAGTTGTACGAAACTTTTATCAACTCGCCGGGCGCTTTCAAAAGCGGCAAGGAATACCGGTTGGCGCATTACAATATAGGTTACTGTTTATTTAAACAAAAAAATTACACCGAAGCAGGCAATTGGTTTCGTAAATTTGTTGGCTTGTCGGGCAACGACAATATCTTTACAGGCAATGCCTATTGTCGCATTGCCGATTGTTTCTTTATACAGAAAAAATATAGTCCTGCCATCGAAAATTACGATAAGGCTATTAAACTGAAAACTACGGAAGTCGATTATGCTATGTTTCAAAAGGCCTTGTCGCAAGGGCTCAACGAGCAAAAGCAAGATCGCAAATTAGAAACGCTTTCTGCCTTGTTGAAACAATTCCCGAAATCGGAATATGTTCCTGCCGCTCATTTTGAAACAGGCCGCACTTACGTTCGCCTCAACAACTATGCGCAAGCAATTACGGCTTTTCATCAAATTACTAATAACTACAAATCCAATCCTTATGCTCAGCGCGCCCTTATAGAGCTGGGGCTTATCAGCGTAAACCAAGGGAATAACAAGCAGGCTATCGACTATTATAAATCGGCTGTGTTGGCCAGCCCTGCAACCAAAGAGGCGCAAGATGCTTTAGTAGGTTTAAAGAATGCTTATATCGAAACGAATGATGTAGATAGCTATTTCGTCTTTACCAACAGTTTGACAGGATATAGCGGCGGCTCTGAAGAAGAAAAGGAAGATGCCCGCTTTGCCGCAGCAGAAAAAACCTATCTTGCCAACGATTGCGAGACTACCATCAAAGCGCTTTCGGCTTTCCAACAAAGCTACCCTAACAGTAAATACAACGTTCAGGTTAATTTCTATCTAGGCGATTGCAGCTACCGCGCCAAGGACATTAAAACGGCATACGACTGCTACAACTACGTGGTAAATCAGCCGAAAAATGCCTTTACCGACCCTGCCTTGTCAGGCTTATCCCGTAGCGCCGAACAATTAAACCTTTATCGCGAAGCATCTGTAGCTTACGATAAATTATATGCTGTTACGAAAGAACAGGAACATGCTCGAAAAGCCGCGCTGTTAAAAGGGAAAGCGCAAGAACGAGATGGCAATGACAATGACGCTTTATCCACCTTCAACGAATTAGCTAAGGAGCATGTTGCCGCACCCGAAGGCGCCGAGGCTGCATACTTAGCCATTGCCATACTCTACAAACAACAGCGAGAAGAAGACGCGATCAATGCGATTTTTTATTTTTCGGATACAAAAACTCCGCAACAGTATTGGGTAGCCCGTTCCTTCATCCTCTTAGGCGATATTTATGTCGATAAAAACGACATCGAACAGGCTAAGAACACTTACGAAAGTGTACTCAACGGTTATCGCAATAAAACCGATGATATTCTTGATATAGTAAAACAACGTTTAGCAAACATAGAATAACATGAAACAACGCTTTATTTCCATAATATTACTGTCCGGATTTATACTTTCCGGCACTATTGCCGAAGCGCAAAACAAGATAGACCCTACGGTGGAAATTATTACCGACTATCAGGGAAAAGTTGCCGAAGCCGACAGAATTGGGCTTGCTCCCACAGCCGACAGCCTGATAGTCGCAAAACCGAATTTCGCTTACCAAACATTGTCGCCGATCTTGAACAATAAATTTACCATGCAGCCTATTCCCGCAGCCCGAATGGACATTCCAACAAATTTGCATGACGGCCGCTTGGGCTATTTTCGCGGAAGCCTTTCCTACCCTTTTACTCCCGACATCAATTTTTACTTGAACACATATTTCCGTGGGAATACTTATTTCAACCTTTATTTCAATCATCATTCATTTTTTGGGAAAGCACCCTTATATAAAGATGCACCGCAAACCATAGCGCCTATTCCTTCAGAAATCAGGGCAGATAACTCTAATAATCGTGTAGGCGTTGCTTTGCAGCATTTCTGGGATAAGGTGGGCATCAACATTAATGCAGCTTACGAAAACCGCTCTTTAATTTACCACGGACAAGACACGCTGCTCCTTAAAGAAAATGCAGGAGCTGATTATATTAATAATATATCCGACAATAGTTATATGCGAGATCATCATTCGCAAACCTTTCATATCATACAAACAGGCCTTAGCCTTCATTCCGTTAACCGCGACGATAACCATACTCAATTCAAAATTGACGTAAACTTCGACTATATCAAAGAAACTGCGCATATCGAAAGCTTCAATCCTACTTCTCAAAGTTTGCTTGGAGCAAAGTTTTGGTTAAACCACAATCTTACCGACAAACACGGAATTGATGTTGAGCTTGGGGTTAATGCTTATAATCACTTTAACAGCAGTGCGCTATCGGATGTTCTTTTTTATATTGCTCCCTGCTACCAATACAGCAACGAGGGATTGTTATTTACTGCAGGAATAAAGTTTGAGGGAGTGAACAGCAACAATAATTTTGCTGTAAATGTTTATCCTAAAATAGCTGTAAGTTATAAACTCGAAGACTGGTTTATTCCTTACGCTTCGGTGAGCGGCGGAACGCGTTTAAACAACTACGAAAAAATTGTTGCCGAAAATCCTTATATCATGCCGGGCACCGAGGTAATTAATTCTCGTTATTTACTGGAATTTCAGGGCGGCGTTAGGGGCAGCATCAATCCTTATCTTTCTTATCAATTTAATGTAAGCTACAGTGGGATTGACAGTATGTATTTTTTCATCAACAGCGACAAGCCGTTGTTTAACGATGGAATTGCCTCCGGCCCTCTACGCAGCAATTTTGAAGCGGTGTACGACAATATTAAACTACTTACCTTTAGTGGAAGCATTAGCAGCAAATTAGGCGCTTTTGAGGCCTTGATTAAAATGCAGTACTACCACTATATGCTCAATGATGATAATAAGGCTTGGCATAGGCCAAACCTTGAGTTCGGTATGAATTTACGTTACACCATAATGAAGAATTTTATTCTTAATATTGATGGTTATTTCCGTGGCGAAACGCCAGTTGGAACTCTTGTACCGCTTAATGTTAGTCCTTTTTATGCCCCATTAACCACTACAACACCAAGCTTCTTCAACTTAGGCGCTATGGCGGAATACCGCATCAATCAACAAATATCAGTTTTCATACAGGCATCTAACATATTGAACAATAATTACCAACAATACTACCTCTACTACAATCCCGGAATGGCTATTGGTGGAGGGTTGAGTGTTGTATTTTAATGTAGGGCTATTCAGTAAATAAAATTCAAATACCAATGAATTCATTTTTAAGATGTTGAGATTTTTTGTAGCTGCCGTGCATTACCCCGAAAATACGGTTTTGCTGCCAAAATCGGGGTAATTAAAACCAAAAGAAAAGCATAATCGATTAAGATTTCCTTCGCAATCTCATAAGCGATTATCTGTTATTAAGAAAATTTTGCATCAGCAAACATCAACAACTTTTCCGCCGACGGGTAACACACTTGGCGGCTGACAGCATCTATGCCACGAACTACAATCGAAGCTATTGTTCCAAAAGAAATATTACCACTTCTTTTGTCCGCAAAGGGCGAGCGGGTTATTATGGCCTTGATAAAATTTGTGCCCGCACAAAATCAACAGAAATTTTGTGGATATTCTTTGGAATAGATACTGCCAACGCTGTAAGAATGATAGCCAAAGCGGAAAAATTCAGGGATAAGCAAGCGGCTTAGTTTCAAAAATTAGGATGAAAATCAAAAAAATAGCCAGATTTTGGAAAGCCAATCCTATTATAAAGGAATTAGTTAATTTGTATAGATATTAGTCCATTTTGCTTTAATAGTTGAGTAACCCGCTCATCAGCCGGCGGCAAGCTATAGAAAGATTGTTCAAGGCCAAGGGTATATCCCATGCTGATTTATCACGAGGTTCTACGCTGTTGGATATGGCTCGTAAGGCTACAAAAGGTAACCTTTCCTGTAGACATATATAGAAAAATGCTGCGCCTTCCATGGTTTCTATATCGGGAGCATAACGTGCATATCGTTCCTCAATTTGCTGTTGTTCACCACTTACCGTTTGCACGGTGAGGCCAGTAGCCATAGGGAAATCTATCCTTGCAGGAAAGCAGTCAAGAGAAGTTGGGGCATGAAGCGCTCCATTTACAAAAGGGAAGGTGTTAGCATTTAAAATATTCTCATCAAACAAGGTAGAAAATCCTGATAGTGTGCGCACACCGCTATCGCCAAAATATTCTTTCGTCACCCAACATACATCGCCTATCGCAAAATTCGGATTATAGCTTCCGGCAATGCCTATATTCAGTACACAGTCAAATTTTTCATTCTGTAAACATTTCAAAGTATGATAAACGGTAGCAGCCATACCTATACCCGTAACAAGATTAACATACTCAATATTAGAATGAATAGCCATCACTTGTTTTGCGGCCAACAGTTCGTCAGGAGTAGATGCTGTAATTAAAAATTTCATATTATGTTAAAAAATGATTATTTTTGTAGCTTATATTTTTGCGAAAGATACGAAATAAAATTAAGATGTACGAAAAAATTGACAAATATTGTCCCGAAAAAACCGCTGCTTTAGCCGAGCATTATAAAGCCATATTGCAACTTTTAGGTGAGGAACCTGAACGTGAAGGTTTGTTAAAAACGCCTGAACGGGTAGCCAAAGCCATGCAATTTCTTACTCAAGGATATGGGCAGAACCCTGCTGATATTTTGCTTTCTGCACGTTTTAAGGAAGAATACCAACAGATGGTATTGGTGAAAGATATAGAAGTATATTCGATGTGTGAACATCATCTGTTGCCGTTTTATGGGAAAGCTCATGTAGCTTATATTCCCAATGGTTATATTACCGGATTGAGCAAGATAGCCCGTGTAGTAGATGCCTTTGCCCGCCGACTTCAGGTACAGGAAAGGTTAACGGTACAAATCCGCGACTGTATTCAGGAAACTCTAAAACCACTTGGCGTAGCAGTGGTTATTGAAGCAATACATACTTGTATGTTGATACGCGGTGTACAGAAACAAAATTCCGTAGCTGTAACCTCTGCTTTTACCGGCGCCTTTATGAAAGATCCGCGTACACGCGAAGAATTCATGCACTTGATAGGCGTAAAGCTACATTGAAGCAGTAAACGTTAACGGACATCTATAGGGAAAGTCATTACTACACCGAATTGATACATCGGGACACGCATCTCAAGCAATACATTCTGCACGTCGGATAAACGAGCCGTTATTACTTCGGGGATACGATAACTTACGCGGCGGCCCTTGTCCGTATCATTGGCGTTGGTAGCCGACGGTTTTTTACTGCCGGATTCCACTAATTCCAATACGATTGGTCGGCCGGCCACATTATCGCGCATCATCAGGCCTTGACTTTCGGAAAAACGAAAAGCCACATACAGTTGTTTAGCTTGTGTAGGATCTGGAATTACTTCAAAATCTGCCGACTGTATATCAAAAGATGATTTGCCCACAAACAAGCTCAGGTATTCCTGTTCCATGCGATTGAGTTCTTCAAGTGCTGCACGCATAGCATCACCGCTAAAGCCATCGCCGGCATCGCCGGTAATCATTTCTATACGACGTTTACGCAAGCTAAAAATAGCATTGGCAACTTCTTCGGCACGCCGCTCCACATTTTTCTCTACTACCTGACTCTGTTGTACGGGAACACGCTCGAACCCTGCATCGGTTTTTGCCGTTCTGTAGAAAGTAGTAGTTTCTTTTGCCAGCGTTGGTTCATGCCCCCTATTGGTAAATTGTTGTTGACGTGCGTCAGCACCAAAACGCCAAGGGACAGATGATATGGCATTGTTTTCAAACATTGCTACCAAACCGGTAGAAGTCATTGACAAAAAATTTGAAGCCGACTTCGAATCTTTTAATATTACTGTATAAGTCTTGGCAGCATCAGCTTCTACGTAATATTCCATCTCTAAAGATTTCAAACTGTATGACACCTTATCATCTACAGGAACTTCAAAGCCTAAGTATTTAGGGGCAAATTTGGCATAAGGCCCGGCCGTAAACACCTCGCGTGTAGCTTCGGCATTAATTTTTAACGTGGTTTTCGGCAAAGCATAAACCACTACACCATTGGGCAAATGCTGTTGCGCCAAAGCCGGCAGTGCCACAATAAGCGACAATATTGTAATAGATGTTTTTTTCATAAGATATACTGATTGTTTAATTGTTTAATTGTTGTGAAGCGTTAGACGTTAAGCAAATTATGAGTTAAAAGTTTATAAAGTTATTGAATTCTTAAATTTTTAAATTGATTTTCACCTTGGACCCTTAATTTGTGCTAAATACCGCTTAATGGTAGATTCAAGGCCTAAGTAAAGCGCTTCGCTAATCAATGCGTGTCCGATAGATACTTCCAATAAATTCGGAATTTGCCTGACAAAATAACCTACGTTCTGCAAATTTAAATCGTGCCCCGCATTCACTCCCAGGCCGCAAGCAGCAGCAGCGCCCGCCGCCAACACAAAGGGATATACTGCTTCCTCCGGATTAACCGGATAGTGCGCAGCATAAGGCTCGGTGTAAAGCTCTACCCTGTCGGCATCGGTTAGCGCAGTTCCCTCCACCATCGCCGGATTGGCATTCACAAAAATAGAAACACGAATCCCCTTGGTATGGAAAATTTTCACCACCTCCGTCAAAAACTGCCGGTGTTTCACCGTATCCCATCCCGCATCGGATGTTAACACATGATGAGCATCGGGTACTAAAGTTACCTGTGCAGGCAATACCGATAATACCATCTCTATAAAATCGGAGGTGGGATTTCCTTCGATATTAAACTCCGTAGCCAATACCGGTTTTAACGCAAAAACATCGCTCCGGCGGATATGCCGCTCATCAGGACGAGGATGCACGGTAATTCCTTGAGCGCCAAATTTTTCACAGTCTAAGGCCACCTGCACCACATTGGGGATACTTCCTCCCCGTGCATTTCGAAGTGTGGCCACTTTATTAATATTTACACTTAAATTTGTCATTTCATTGCAAAAATACATCTTTAATTCAGTAAAAAACCATATCTTAGCGAAAATTTTTTAAACAATAGAGATGACCAATAGTGGCCATCCTATATAATAGATTAATAATTATGCTAATAGCTGTAAACGGACGACAAGTTGAAGCAGCCTACCTACCAGCGGTAGTTCATTTATTGGAGTTGTTACAGAAAAAAAATATCAACATTTCAGTTGCGCCTGCATTACAACAATTATTAAGTGATGTAGGATATCGTGTCGAATCATTCGTTGAACTACCGAAAAACGCTGATTACCTAATTAGTATTGGAGGTGATGGCACCTTTTTGGAAAGCGTTTTACTCATTGCAAAATCGGGAATTCCGGTTATGGGCATTAATACCGGCCGATTAGGTTTTTTATCTAACATTACCTTAGCCGATTGCGAAAAAACGATAAGCTACTTATTACAAAAAAAATATACCATAGAAGAACGTAGCCTGCTCAAAGTTTCCGGCGACTTTCTTCCGGCCGGTGATATTCCTTACGCTCTCAACGAAATAGGGATACAAAAACGCATGGCAACGATTATGATTAACATAAAGGTAAGTGTTAACGGCGAAAAATTGCCTGATTATTGGGCTGATGGCTTGTTAGTATCAACCCCCACCGGTTCTACAGCTTATTCCATGAGTGTCGGAGGGCCTATCATAGTGCCTGAAGCCCGTTGCCTGCTACTTTCACCGATAGCTTCCCATAACCTCAGTACCAGGCCTTTAATTATAAACGATCACTCAACAATAAAAGTACAGGCCAACACTCGGCATAACACCATCATTATCAGCCTCGACAATCGGATTTATGAAGTGGCGTCCGGCGCAAAAATCAGCATAGAGAAAGCTTCTTTTACCGTGAAAACCATTCGATTATATGGAAGTAATTTTTTTTCTACCCTTCAGGAAAAATTATTGTGGGGCAGTGATAAAAGAAATGTACCCCATTAAACCGTTTACGATTTTTTTCATCTAATATACAATTTAATATAATGTACGCTATTAGAAACATCCTTATTGCAAGCTTGCTGCTGCCAATGTTCAATGCTATGGCACAAGATTGTTTTTATGAACGTAATGTTCATGAAGCAGGTGTAATATTTGGAGCCACCTATTATATGGGTGATTTCAATCCTAACCGTACGCCTTTCTTTTATCCTTCATTTTACGGTGGTGCAATGTACCGTTATAATTTTCAAAAATATTTTGCCCTCAGGGGACAAGCCGGCTATGGCTACATTCGCGGTAGCGGCGAAAATATGGAAGGCATCCCCAGCGACCCCATTGGTAATAACTGGCGTTTTAACCGGCCATGGCTCTTTGTCGATGTCTTAGCTGAATTTAACTTCCTGCCTTATTATGCTGCCGATATTCGTAAAAAACAACGATTTACGCCAGTGTTAATGATCGGAATCGGAGGTTCTTATTTGAGTGGTAATCATGGTGACGATTATATTCCACACTCACAACGCGGCTCTTCCAGTCTTTTAGACTTACCCATAGGAGTGGGAATAAAATGGTGCTTCATACAACGTTTTACCATTGGTGTGGATTGGATGTGGCGACTAACATTATACGACCAGATAGATTACTACTCCACCATTAATCCCAAGCATGGCAATCCTATCAAAAATGACTGGATAGGTACTGTTGGCCTTACACTGTCCTATCTCTTTAAAGAAAATTTACCTTGTCCGGCCCTCAAGAAACACGAACCGTCGCAATGGAAATACGATGGTATTAACACAGAGTATGGTAAAAAATCAAAAAAGAAACAACAATCATCTAAAGGCCTTTTCAAAAAATAACAACTATGGCAGAACACCGACAATCAATACCTCAGCATGTAGCAATTATTATGGATGGCAACGGCCGGTGGGCTAAGCGACAAGGCCTGAAACGCATTTTCGGCCACCGCCATGCTGTGGAAGCTGTGCGGGTTGCTATTACTACAGCCGGCGAATCAGGTGTGAAATACCTTTCGTTATATACTTTTTCGGAAGAAAATTGGAATCGTCCGCAAGAAGAAATTGATGGTTTGATGGAATTGTTGGTGGATGCTATTCGTAAAGAAACTCCTGAATTAAATAAAAATAATGTACGTCTTAACAGCATAGGCAACATAGCTCTGCTGCCGCCTAAAGTTCAGCACAAACTACAGGACTGTATTGACAACACTGCAAGCAACACAGGATTAACAGTGCTTTTAGCATTGAGCTATAGCGGTAGATGGGATATCCTCCAAGCTGTAAAGCATTATATTGCTGATGTTTTGCAGCAAGGCACAGTGCCGGAACTTACTGCGGAAACCTTCGAGCAATACTTGTCAACCGCCGACATTCCTGAACCTGATTTGCTTATCCGTACCGGAGGCGAAAAACGTATCAGTAATTTCTTAATATGGCAAATGGCTTATACCGAATTTTATTTTAGTGATATTTTATGGCCTGATTTCAGAAAAAAAGACTTCTTAAATGCTATAAATGAGTATAATAAACGAGAACGGCGTTTCGGGTTGACCGGCGATCAGGTAAAAAAACAATGAAAATGAATAAAAATTTTTATACCTTTGTAGGCTTATTTTGAAACATGAAGTATTATAACTATACCTTGCTTATAGCCTTTCGATTAATTCTTGCCTCAGGAATTTTAATAATTGCAGCTAATACTGTCGTAGCACAAACAATTTCGGACTCTACTAAAGTTGAGTTGAATCTTAATGCCTACAATCCGCAACAATATGTCATTGCTGATATTACTATAGAAGGTGTTAAATATATCAATCCGGAAACAATATTATCGTTTATGGGTTTCGTAAAAGGTGATACCATAACCCTTCCCGGTGAGGATATTTCTTTTGCCCTGAAGAAATTATGGGCACAACGCTATTTTTCCGATATTGCAATTTACGCCAGTAAAATTGTAGATAATCAAATATACTTAATCATTCAACTAACCGAACGTCCCCGTGTTTCGGTTTGGGATTTTAAAGGCGTGAAAAAAGGCGAAGCCAAAGACCTACGTGAAAAATTACGCTTGCGCCGCGGTGGTGAACTTTCGGACTATGTGCTGAAAACATCAACCGACCTGATTAAAGAATTTTTTGACGAAAAAGGATTCCGCAAGGCTGAAGTTAATATTATACAGGAAAATGACACTTTGGTGCCTAATGCCGTAAAAGTAATTTTCGACGTACAGAAAAATGACAAGGTAACCATAAAAAAAATAGACGTCTTCGGTAATAAAAATATTTCCAAAGGAAAGATAAGAAAACAAATGAAGAACAAAGATGCTTCCATTTGGAACTTTTTTAGTAGTAAGAAATTTAAAGACCAGGAATACCCCAACGATCTTGAAAAAATCATTAACTATTATAACCAAAAAGGCTACCGCGATGCAGTAATAACTGCCGATTCGGTATTTTATCTCAATAATAAAAAATTAGGCATCAATATTACCGTTGACGAAGGGCAACGCTATTATTTCCGTAACATTACCTGGGTGGGGAATAGTATTGTTCCTTCAACAACGCTCTACAATATCCTCAGCATCAAAAAAGGGGATGTTTACGATGTGGTAGCCATGAACAAAATGTTGTATGCCGATCAATCGTCGGTATCTACCCAATATAATGACCAAGGTTATCTTTTCTTTAAGGTTGAACCGGTGGAAGTAAATATTGTTGGTGACTCGGTAGATATCGAGATGCGCATCTATGAAGGGAAGCAAGCTGTTTTCAAACGCGTCAATATCACCGGCAACCATAAAACCAACGAACACATTATTCGTCGTGAATTATGGACGCGCCCGGGCAATCTCTACAGTAAATCAGCCCTCGAACGTTCCATACGTGAATTAGCCCAGTCGCAAAATTATGATGCGGAAAAATTGACGGCTTACGGCGAAGGTTTCTTTATAGATGCTAATGAACGTGATGGTACTGTAGATATTACTTATAATGTAGAAGAAAAATCCAACGACCAGGTGGAGCTGTCGGGCGGGTATGGCGGCAATACCTTTATTGCTACAGTGGGTTTCCGCTTCTCTAACTTCTCGATCAAGAATATATTCAATGGAAAAGCATGGCGGCCGGTGCCCTCCGGCGACGGGCAAACCTTGGCTATCCGCTTCCAAACCAACGGTACCTATTATACCGCCTTTTCACTAAGCTTTATGGAGCCTTGGTTAGGTGGGCGTAAACCTACCTCGCTATCCGTTTCAACCTATTATACGCGCGAAACCAATGCCAGCTATTTTTATCAAAGTGCTACGCAATCGCTCGAAACTTATGGAATTTCTGCAGGTATAGGCCAACGTCTCAAATGGCCCGACTCCTACTTTACCCTCTACACCGGCATATCGCTACAACATTACATACTTAATGACTGGCAGTACAATTTCCTGTTTTCCAACGGAACCTCCAATAACCTCAGTTTTAATGTTATTTTAGGCCGTAATTCCACTGACCAGCCCATTTATCCTCGCGGTGGCTCCGACCTCTCTTTAGGCGTACAATTTACCCCGCCTTATTCACTCTTCAGCCCGAATAAGGATTACAAAAATATGTCCGACGATAAAAGATACCGATGGATTGAATACCACAAATGGACATTTAAAGCAGCCGTATATACTCGGTTAATGGGCGATTTGGTGCTTATGACCCGCGTTCAGTTTGGCTTTTTAGGCTACTATAATCAGGATTGGGGCTACTCGCCTTTCGAAAGTTTTGTATTGGGCGGCGATGGTATGGGCTTCTACAACCGTTACGGACAGGAAAATATTGCACTTCGCGGTTATACCAATGCCTCTATCACTCCGCGCCTCAACAACGCTTATGCCGGCCGTATCTACGATAAATTTACGCTGGAACTTCGCCATCCCATTATTATGCAGCCGCAAGCCAACATTTACGGTTATGTGTTCTTTGAAGGTGGTAATGCCTGGGCATCATTCGACCGATTCAATCCCTTTGCCATTAAACGCTCTGCAGGTTTAGGCGTTAAATTAATGTTGCCCGTTGTTGGCATCCTTGGTATTGACTGGGGTTATGGCTTCGATAACATACCGGGCAACCCCAGTGCGGGGGGCGGCCAAATCCATTTCACCTTCGGAATGCCAATGTAATCAATTAATAATTAATAATTAACAATGAATAATATTATGAAACGTTTACTTATTATTTGTGCAATAATGTTGGGGACGATGGGAACAGTATCGGCCCAAAAAATCGGTTATGTAAATACCGAAACCATTTTGAATAAGATTCCTGCCTACAAAACGGCACAAACCCAGTTAGAAAACCTGAACCAGCAATACCAAAAGGAAGTAGAAGCAGGCTATCAGAAAGTAGAAGAGCTCTATAAAGTTTATCAAGCCGATAAGATACTGCTCACGGAAGATATGAAAAAACGCCGTGAAGATGAAATCATCAACAAGGAAAAAGAGGTAAAAGAATTGCAACGCAAATATTTCGGGCAAGATGGCACCTTATCCAAAAAAAGCGAAGAACTATTGAAACCGATACAGGACAAAGTCATGAACGCTATTAAAGATATTGCTAATGACGACGGCTATGCCATGATTATCGACGTAGCCAATAACCAATCTATCATATTTACGGCGCCACGTTATGATATTAGCGATAAAGTAATCGGAAAATTAGGATATAAATAAAAAAACATAAATAATCATGAAAAAAATTACAAAATTATTTTTAGTAGTTATAATGGCCTGCATCAGCGCTTCTGCTTTTGCTCAAACGCCTAAATTCGCACATATCAATTTTCAGGAATTTGTGATGCTGAGTCCTGAAAGCGATTCGGCCTCAGTCAAATTAGAGGCTTTTGGCAAAGAGCTGCAAGATCAGATAGAAGGTATGCAAAAAGAATTGCAGGACAAATTCACTATTTACCAGCAACAACAAGGTAATTGGACTGCCGGTGTGTTGGAAGCCAAACAAAAGGAATTGCAAGATTTGAACCAACGTATGGAAGAATTTAGACAAGTAGCGCAACAAGATTTTCAACAGAAACAACAGGAGTTGATGCTTCCTATTCTGGAAAAAGCAAGAAAAACCATCTCAACTGTGGCTAAAAGAGAAAATTTTATCTACGTATTTGATACAAGTACCGGAGCGCTTTCTTATTTCGATGAACAACAAAGTACCGACCTGTTGCCGATGGTAAAGAAAGAACTCAACATCACCAAAGAATTACCTCGTACAAACAGATAATAACAATGTCATCGGCTCCTGTCGGTTTACTTGATTCTGGCATTGGTGGATTGTCGGTATGGCGCGAAGTAACCCGATTGCTTCCACATGAGCATACTGTATATTATGCCGACAGTGCTTACTGTCCTTACGGACCGAAAACCAGGGAAGAAATTATAGCCAGAGTTGTTCATATTACCAATTTTCTATTAACAAAACAGGCCAAATTGATTGTAGTGGCCTGTAACACTGCCACTGCAGCAGCTATTGATTATTTGCGAGAACAGTATAATAAGACACTTTTTGTGGGAATGGAGCCGGCTGTGAAGCCGGCTGCTTTGCTTTCAAAAAGCGGCGTAGTGGGCGTATTAGCCACCCAAGGCACTTTCAATGGCCGCCTCTACCACGAAACAGTCGAACGCTTTGCCGCCAACACTACCGTCATCGAACAGTACGGCGACGGATTAGTGGAATTGATTGAGGCCGGAAAAATTGACACCCCCGAAATGGATGCTCTTCTGCATAAATATATCAATCCCATGCTGGAGGCTGGAGCCGACCATATTGCGCTGGGCTGTACACACTATTCTTTCCTAATACCAGCTATCCGCAAAATTACTGAAAACAAAGCAGAACTGCTCGACCCCGCACCTGCCGTTGCGCAACAAGTCAAACATCTTTTAGTACAAAATAATTTGATAGACACCGAAACCACAAAACCTAAATATGAGTTCTTTTCCGATGAAAAACCATTTCAATTTAATGAACAATTAACAATGAATAATGAATAATTCGTGGACAAATAACCAAACCAACAAATTTAATCAAAATAAGTTTTATGAAAAAAATCGCACTACTGATAGCTTTATTAGCTTCTCCGTTCTTCTTGCAAGCCAGTGAAGCTGACTTGAAAATTCCCGACCTGTCTCCAGAACAAAACTATCTGTTGTTTTGGGGGTTTATTATTTGTGTGTTGGGATTAGTTTTTGGATTATTCCAATTTTTGGGAATAAAAAAACTTAAATCCCATCAATCAATGCTTGATGTTTCAAAAGTAATTTTTGAAACATGCAAAACCTATTTAAAGCAACAGGGAAAATTCTTATTCTGGCTTTTCCTTATTATTGCAGCATGCGTAACTTTTTATTTTGGGTTCTTGCAAAATCAAGGGGCCGGTGGTGTTTTGCTTATTCTGGGATGGACAATCATAGGCGTTTTGGGCTCGTATAGTGTGGCCTGGTTTGGTATTCGTATGAATACCTTAGCCAATAGCCGCATGGCTTTTTCATCATTAGAGCGTAAACCCATAAAATTATTAAATATACCTTTAAATGCAGGGATGAGCATCGGGGTAGTATTAGTTTGCGTTGAATTAATAATGATGTTAGCAATTCTATTGCTTATGCCGCGTCATTTAGCAGGAGCTTGTTTTATTGGATTTGCTATTGGTGAATCGCTTGGCGCTTCCGCGCTACGTATTGCCGGCGGTATATTTACCAAAATTGCCGATATCGGTTCCGATTTGATGAAAGTTGTTTTCAAAATAGGAGAAGACGACCCTCGCAATCCAGGTGTTATTGCCGACTGCACAGGCGACAATGCAGGCGACAGCGTTGGCCCAACAGCCGATGGATTCGAAACTTATGGCGTAACCGGCGTTGCTTTAATTTCTTTCATAGTATTAGCCGTAGGCTCTATTGCTCCCGATGGAAGTTTTATGGCAAATCCCGAATGGCAGGCTATTTTCTTAACCTGGATATTCGCTATGCGCATTTTAATGATTATAACTTCTATCTTAGCCTTTGGAATAAATAAAGGATTATCTAAAACAATGTATAGTGAGAAAAACGAATTAGACTTTGAGCGTCCGCTTACAAGTTTAATATGGATTACCTCTATTCTTAGTATTATTGTTACTTTCATAGCCAGCTATGCACTGATAGGCCCTCATTCATCCATAGGTGTGCTAAATCCGAATTTATGGCTTGTTCTTTCTGTTATTATCAGTTGCGGTACCTTAGGCGGCGCACTAATTCCTGAATTTACCAAGATATTTACCAGCCCCAAATCTATGCATGTTAACGAAGTTGTTAATGCAGGAAAAGAAGGAGGAGCATCGCTTACCATTTTGTCGGGCTTTGTTGCCGGTAACTTTTCTGCCTTCTGGATGGGATTAGTATTTGTTATTCTGATGGTTATCGCTTATATAGCAAGCACTTTTGGGTTAGACCAGTTTATGTGCTATTCTTCTATCTTTGCTTTTGGCTTGGTTGCTTTCGGGCTATTAGGGATGGGACCTGTAACCATCGCCGTTGACAGCTATGGCCCTGTAACCGATAATGCACAATCAATTTATGAACTATCATTGATAGAAGATATCCCTAATATTTCTGAAGAAATTGAAAAAGATTTTGGATTTAAACCCGATTTCGAAAAAGCAAAATATTATTTAGAAGCTAATGATGGCGCGGGTAATACATTTAAAGCTACAGCAAAACCGGTACTCATCGGCACTGCGGTGGTGGGCGCCACGACTATGATTTTCTCCATCATACTCGTAATTAAAAATGTGTTGGGTATTGAACCTGAAACCATATTAAATATCCTTAATCCATGGAGCATATTAGGCTTTCTTTGCGGCGGGGCTGTTATATATTGGTTTACGGGAGCCTCAACGCAAGCGGTTACAACAGGAGCCTATCGCGCTGTTGAATATATTAAGAATAATATAAACTTAGACGCTAATGCAGAAAAAAAAGCTTCTATTGAAAAATCAAAAGAGGTGGTTAAAATATGCACGCAATATGCTCAAAATGGTATGTGGAATATATTTATTGCTGTTTTTGCTTTCGCATTGGCCTTTGCATTTATTTCCGGTACCGAATTAAATGAGGGCTCTAAATATGCAGCTGCGTCCTTCTTTGTTTGTTATTTAATTTCAATAGCTGTTTTCGGGCTTTATCAGGCAGTATTTATGGCCAATGCAGGCGGTTGTTGGGATAATGCCAAAAAAGTGGTAGAAGTTGACCTCCGGGCAAAAGGAACTCCCTTGCACGACGCTACTGTGGTAGGCGATACCGTAGGCGACCCCTTTAAAGATACTTCCTCTGTGGCAATGAATCCTATTATTAAGTTTACTACCTTATTCGGATTATTGGCCATGGAAATAGCCATTGACGGCAATTTCCGCTCCATAGCTCCTTATGTTGGCGGCATATTCCTAATTATAGCTATTACCTACGTGTGGCGCTCGTTCTATAAGATGAGGATAAAGTAGGGTAGAAGGTA
>JAIRUB010000104.1 GCA_031254635.1 Prevotellaceae bacterium
CCGCATAAGGTTTAAAAAGCGACAGCCAACCGTCATCTAATATTCCTCGTATAAAAACAGTCGCATCTTCTGCCCAGGGCTGAGGGTTAAAGAACATGTCCGGTCTTCTGGATATAATAAGCACACAGCCTATTATCCATAGTAGCCAAATGTGGTATTTCTTTATCTTTTTCATTTTATCTCTTTGTTTTAAACCAAGTATTTCTTATACACAACCAATACCAATGCAAGTAGTGTGGCAGCCAAGCCCATAATTTGAAGTTAGACTTCCCTGCGGTTCGGTCATACCATTCCGATGGGATTTCCGTAATTTTATAACCGGCAGAATATGCTTTAACCAAAATTTCCATTCCGATTTCAAAACCTCCATTACTTTCAATCGAAATAGCATCTAACATGGTTTTCCGATACATCTTAAAACTATTGGAAACATCGTGTGTGGGAATACGTGTTAACCAATGCAACGATACGCCTGCCACTCTTGCAAACAGTCCTTTCAGAAATGGTCCGCCATGCTGCTTTCCGCCTTTCATGTAGCGAGAACCGCAAACCAAATCATAACCTTCATTGGCTATTTTAGTGTACATGGTGTCCACCACTTCAAGATTATCGGATAAGTCAGCCATCATCACCAGAACTGCTTCCTTTGTCGATAGCTGCATACCACTTTTTATGGCATTCAGCGCACCACGGCCATAGCGATTTCGTTCCAACCGAACCGTAAAAGGATAATTCGCTTTAATAGTTTCAATTACCGGCAAGGTATTATCTTCCTCAAAATCATACACCACTAATATTTCAACAGGTGTTTTAATCTTAAGCTTGATTTCTTCAAAGAGTTTTTGAATATTTCCGCCCTCGTTATAAACAGGAATAACAATATTAATCATTCATTTGTACTATATATTGCCTAAAGCTACTTGTTCTTTCACCCATGGGATAACCTCGTCGAGCGTGGCGCTCAAATCGGTAGTAGCCTCAAATCCTAATATATTCTTAGCCTTATCAACAGAAGGCACCCGTTTTTGCACATCATATTCAAAAGCCTTATCGTGTATAAAAGATAAGGGTTTGTTGCCGTTAATCTTTTGCCAGATTAAGGTAGCCAATTCTTTTACGGTAGTTGATACCGGAGTTGAGAGGTTGAAGTCATTATTGATTGCCTTTTCGTGTTCGATACACAAACGAATACCGCGTGCTAAGTCGCCACCATAAGTATAATGGCGAATTTGATTTCCTTCGCCCAGAATATGCAGCGGATCTTGTCCTTTTAACACTTTCTGCACCAAATCGGGTACTACATGGCTCATGGCCAATTTTACATTACCCGATAGAATTTCTTTTTCGTTCTTAGCGCGTTGCTCACCAATACCCACACAGTTAAAGGGACGGATAATGGTATAAGGCAATTTGTACTGTTCATAAGCACCCTGAGCAAAATATTCGCAGGCTAACTTCTGAAATCCATAAGTGGACAAGGGCGGCGGGCAATTTTTCTGTTCCCCCTCAGGCGTAGGATATACCGATGAGGACTCAAACACCATGGAAGACGACAAAACATTAATCTTTTTGAGATGTTTTTCTCTGAATGCCCAAATGGCGGCATCAAAGGTTGAAGCCGTAATGCGCTCGTTTTCGGCAAGCAAATCATAAGCATACTCATGAAAATAAGTAATTCCTCCAATCATGGCGGCAATAGCAACAACCTGGTCACAATCGGCAATCAATTCTTTCATCATGTCAGTGTCTTTCACATCGCCTTTTATGACGCTGTAATTTGGATGGTTGTCATAGCTTTTTTCTATGAAGCCGTACTTACTGTAATTGTCAATACCCACTATGGTATGGCCGTTCCGCAGTAATTCGTCAACCAAATAACCGGCAATAAATCCAGCGGAGCCTGTAACTAATATTTTCATTATATTTTTCCTCCATTATTCAACATATTCCAGATATCGACTACCTTTTTATTTTCTATTTTCAATTCCTTGTACTTTTTGTGGGGCACGGCCATGATGATAATATCACTTTCCTGCAATACCGTGGATTCATCTACCAAAGAAGCATCTTTCACATAAGGGTCTGCGCACAATACCTTTTTGGATTCAATATCCAAAATCTTCTTCAATTTATAGGACAATGATTCGCGTATATCATCGCTTTCGGCCTTAAAAGCCATACCTAATATGCCAACCTTCATTTCGGAAAGGGTAAATTCTTTCTTCAGTTGATTGACTATGTAATTCGGCAAGCCTTCGTTAATCAACATGGCGGTATGTCCCAAGTAAAAATTATTATTATTGAAAGCTGCCAACTGCATGGTATCTTTAAACAGGCAGGGGCCGGCAGCAAAGCCCGGACGGGGAAAATCTTTTGTTCGCGAATAATTGTGAGTCATCGCATAATAAATATTATAAAAATCGAGGTTATAATCATTGGCAATCATATAAAATTGGTTAGCTATGGCAAATTTCAGGTAGCGCCACGAATTGGTGAATAACTTAGCCAACTCCGCCTCCATCGGTTCTACAACTACCAAATCGGTAGTCAGGAGAGAGAATAAATCAGTAGCACGTTTCACGCCTTCGTCTGTAAAGGAGGATATGATTTGCGGCAGACTTTCCAATTCTTCCAAGGCTTTCCCTTCCAAGATACGCTCAGGACAAAAGGCAACATGAATTTTCTTCCCTGCATCCGTAAACCAATCGTTAATTCGTTTGCTGATGCCCGGATATACCGTACTGCGCAATATCAATAACTGTCCATCGTAAAAATAAGGTAACAGCCCATCTATGACCTCTTTCATAATACGAAACTTGGGATTTAGGTGTTCATCCACCGGTGTGCCAATAATCAATACTGCTGTATCACTTTCCGATACCACATCAGGTTGAGAAGAAAAATGCAATTTTCTACTCGCTAATACTTTTGCAAGCAATGGTTCGGCATTCTCCTCAAAAAAGGGAATAACACCTGATTTTATTGTTTCAATACTTTTTTCGTTAGTATCATAGATACACACATTTTTACCTTTATCGGCCAGCACAATGGCCAAAGGCAGACCCACGTGGCCGCAGCCACCAATTACACAAACATCGTATTTTATCATATTTTATTTTATTTTAAGGCTCGATAACCTACAAAGATACAAAAAAATGTTTATTCCTGAAAATACACCCTTTTCACTCTCCTGCCAACACTGGTTAACACTTCATAAGGTATTGTTTCTAACACATTTGCGATTTCTGTTATGGGCAATTTTTCTCCAAAAATAATTACCTCATCATTTTCACGGGCTTCAATACCGCTAAGGTCAATCATGCACATATCCATGCACACATTGCCAATCACCGGAGCATATTGGCCGTTCACTAACACCCTGCCCCGTCCGTTGCCAAACAAACGATGCAGCCCATCGGCATAGCCAATGGGAATGACACCAATTGTCATCGCCGCAGGTGCAATGAATGCCCTAGCATAGCCCACCGCATCACCGGCCGGAATATGGCGGATTTGCGAAATAATCGTTTTTAGGGTGCTTACATTTTCCAATTGTTTTTGCTCGACCTCATCCACTCCAATGCCATACAAGCCAATGCCCAGGCGCACCATATCAAACTGTGCATCGGGTAAGCGGGAAATACCGGCCGAATTAAGAAGATGCCGGGTTATCGGGTAGCTAAAAGCATCTTGTAACTGTTGGCTCATCTTCTTAAAAGCAGCAATTTGTTGGTTGGTGTATTCATCGAAGCGTGCCTCGTCGCCGGTAGCCAAATGCGAAAATACCGAAGCGATATGCAAGCCTGAAATCATTTTCAGTTCTTGAATCAGGGCAGGTATTTCTTTTTCTTCAAATCCCAAGCGGTGCATGCCCGTATCTAACTTTATGTGAATCGCTACTGCCGATTGCCGGTTACCGGCCGCCAACTTTTCTTTCAACAAGGCCAATACCCTAAAGCTATAAATTTCCGGTTCAAGATTATATTCCAACATTTGAGCCAAACTCTGTTCTTCGGGATTCATCACCATAATCGGCATAGTAATGCCCGACTTGCGAAGTTCCACTCCCTCATCGGCATAAGCCACTGAGAGGTAATCAACTCTGTGGAACTGCAGCAAATTAGCGATTTCACAGCTGCCGCTTCCATAAGAAAAAGCTTTAACCATAGCCATTAACTTCACGCCGGGCAAAAGCTTCGAACGATAACAGTTCAAATTATACGCCAAGGCATTCAGGTTGATCTCCATCACCGTTTCATGCGCCTGCTGTTGCAAGGCCTCGTCGATTTGTTCAAATGCAAAGACCCGCGCTCCTTTCAGCAAAATAGTTTCGTTATGCAGGGAAGAAAAAGGGAAATCGCGTAAGAAAGCAGCAGTATCGGGATAGAACAACTTTTCCATACTAAACTTCTCTGCCTGTCGTGAAATTTCAGGACCTATACCGATTACACGACTGATATTTTTTGATTGAAGTAAACGAGCAACATCTTCGTATAAGTCATTAAGGTTGCGACCGCTTTCCAATATATCGGAAAGAATTACTGTTTTTTTAGCATATTGCTGTTGCTGCGCCAAAAAATCAACCGCTATCTGCAATCCATTATAATCGGAACTGTAGCTATCGTTAATAACAGCGCAATTATTAATAGCTCCCTTTAGATCCATACGCATTTCAATAGCAGGCAGCGTACACATACGGTCGGCTATGTAAGCAGGCGGATAGCCTAACGCTAACATACAGGCAAAACAGTGCATGGCGTTTTCGAACGAAGCCTTATCAGGAAAAGGTAATGTAAATTGTATAGGAGTACCTTGATATTGCGCATTAACAGTAGTTTTCCCAACTACAGTTTTCAAAAAAGTAATTTTTAAATCACTTATAGGAGACTGTCCCCACGAAAAATAAGTAGTATCCTTGTTCTTCCGTGGAAATGATAGTTTCTGATCAGCAAAATAAATCAATGTTTCTACTTCCGAAAATAATTTCAACTTTTCTTCCAATTTCTGTTCTCTACTGTCAAAATATTCATCGTGCGCAGCGCCTATATTGGTGAGAATGCCAATAGTAGGTTGAATGATTTTCTGAATACGCATCATTTCTTCCGGCTGTGATATTCCCGCCTCAAAAATCGCTATTTCATCTTCGGAACGCATTTGCCATACAGACAAGGGAACGCCTATCTGACTGTTATAACTTTTAGGGCTTTTTACCACTTTTTTAGTATCGGACAACAGATAAGACAACCACTCTTTTACGATTGTCTTGCCATTACTTCCTGTAATACCCACTACCGGAATAGTAAAGCGCAGCCGGTAATTTGCTGCCAACTGCTGCAAAGCCAACAAGGTATCGGGTACAAGCAAAAAATCTACATTCCTTGCGTTCTTCATTTCTTCAGGAATATGATTTACCACAAAATGCCGCAGCCCCTTTTCATACAATGAGGCAATATATTTATGTCCGTCATTCCTGGCTGTAACCAAGGCAAAAAACAGGCAGCCGTCAACCATAGCCAAACTACGGCTATCGGTTAGTAAAGAAGTAATAACCGCTGTACCATCATTGGAAGAATGAAGTTCGGCCTTGAGTACAACAGCAATATTGGCAATATTATAACGATGGTTTTGCATAATAAAAAATTATCAACCACAAATATAAGCAATTTTTCACTAATCACATGCCGTGTTTTCAAAGAAATCCGAAAAAAAGTGAACTCCAAAAATCTATCGAAGAGGCGCAAAAAGGTAAATATTTTGTTGCAAAAGATGCAAAAGATGCCATTGCGCAATGTCTGGCATAATGTACGAAATTCGAGTTTCAAATCGGTTTAAGAAACAAGTTAAACTTTGTGCAAAACGAGGTTATGACATAATTTTGCTTGAAAAAGCAATCGAAATTTTATCAAAAACAGGTACTTTGCCAAATATTTATCGTCCTCATAAATTATTAGGAACTTATGAAGGGTATTGGGGATGTTACATCAAAGGCGATTGGCTGTTGATATGAAAACAAAACGATACGAAGTTATATCTGCTTTTTACAGGTACCGGCACTCATTCCGATCTGTTTTAGCGAATTCACATAAACGTGTAAACATATTAGTTTATACGAAAATTTTGTACCTTTGCAACTTATTTGACGATTTACCATAAATTTATGTTCGAAAATTTATCAGACAGATTGGAAAGGGCCTTCAAATTGCTCAAGGGAGAAGGCCGTATTACAGAAATCAATGTAGCAGAAACGCTGAAAGACATCCGCAAAGCCTTGTTGGATGCCGACGTTAGCTATAAGGTAGCCAAATCATTTTGTGACGACGTGAAGCAGAAAGCCCTGGGACAGGACGTACTGAAATCGGTGCGCCCCGGGCAAATGATGACTAAGATAGTACACGACGAATTGGCCGCTCTGATGGGAGGTCAAGCCAGCGATATTAACCTGAAAGGCAGCCCCGCGATTATCCTGATTGCCGGACTTCAAGGTTCAGGTAAAACCACTTTCTCCGGAAAATTAGCCCTTAATATCAAGAAGAAGGGACGCCAATCCTTGTTGGTAGCCTGCGACATATATCGTCCGGCCGCTATTGAACAGTTGAAAGTGCTTGGCACACAAATTGAAGTGCCTGTATATACCGAAGAAGGCAGCCAAAATCCCGTGCAGATAGCCCAGAATGCTATAAAACACGCTAAACGCGAAGGATACAACACAGTAATTGTCGACACGGCTGGCCGGTTAGCTATTGACGAGGCGATGATGAAAGAAATCACTGCCATCAAAAAAGCCATAGAGCCAAGCGAAACGCTTTTTGTTGTAGATGCGATGACCGGGCAAGATGCAGTAAACACCGCCAAGGAGTTCAATGACAGGTTAGATTTCGACGGCGTTGTACTCACCAAGTTAGATGGCGATACCCGCGGCGGTGCGGCCATTTCAATCCGCGCTGTGGTTAACAAACCTCTGAAATTCACCAGCTCCGGTGAAAAAATGGAAGCCTTGGATGTATTTCACCCCGAGCGTATGGCCGATCGTATTCTCGGCATGGGCGATATTGTGAGCTTGGTAGAAAAAGCGCAAGAACAGTTCGACGAAGAAGAGGCGCGCAAACTGCAACGTAAATTAGCCAAGAACCAGTTCACCTTCGACGATTTTTACAAGCAACTGCAGCAAATCAAGAAAATGGGGAACATCAAGGATTTGGCAGCCATGATACCCGGTGTTGGCAAAGCAATGAAAGATATTGATATTGACAATGATTCGTTCAAAAACATTGAAGCCATCATACAGTCAATGACGCCGGAAGAGCGTGAGAACCCTGCCATCTTCAACGGCAATCGGCGTAAACGTGTGGCTATGGGCAGCGGCACCTCCATTCCAGAGGTTAACCGCTTGGTAAAGCAATTTGAAGATATGCGCAAGATGATGAAAAACATGTCCGGCGGAGGCGCAAAGAACATGATGCGGGCGATGGGAGCGATGGGGAATTAGGGCAGGAATGGGCATAAGCACTCGCACGAAGCAGATGAAAAAAAATCAACAATGATTTAGAATAAAATCCGCAGAAATACCAAGTTCATTGCGAAGCCGCTTAACAATTTGCAGGTTTAGAGGCCGTTTTCCGTGCATCAAATCACTGATTCGACTCTCAGAAACTCCGAGCATTTGAGCAACATTTTTTTGTTTGAGATGCTTTTCCCTCATCTTTCTTACAATTTCAGCAACGATTATTGTACTCACCCTTCCCTGAAGTGGGTGGTATGCAGATTCA
>JAIRUB010000005.1 GCA_031254635.1 Prevotellaceae bacterium
AATCAGGATTGGAACGACCATCGGTATTATAGTTGCCATCTGCACCGCCGTTAAAAGTTGTTTTATTGCAGTTAGAAGCCTGAACGGCATCTGACCAAATTTGGGTAATGCCGTTGCCGAAAATAGTCCATTCCTGAGCGGTAGCAAAACTCACAGTACTGAGGCCTGGTACCCCAGGTGGTGTTGGTGTTAAGTCCAGAGGCAACAGTCAAAAAAAGTGGTGTCGATAAAAGCCCCATCAACAGTACTTACAACAATCTTGGCGCTGCCGGGAATTTTGGTGATTACAAGACCATTGCTGACAATAGCAACAGTTTCATCAGTACTCAACCAAGTTAAGGTCTTGTTGGTGGCATCAAGAGGTGAAACAGTAGCATTCAAGGTAAACGAGTCGTCGGCAGCACGGGTGGTAAGAGAATGATGTAAGGTTATGCCGGTAACAGAAACAGTTTCTTTGCTGCTGCAAGAAACAAAGATAAGCGATAAAACAATCGCAGGATAAAGTAGTTTTTCCATAATGTTTAGTTGTTTAATTGTTTAATAATAAGTTCACGCTGCAAAGTTACAGGCTAAAAAGTTCTTGTCAATACCTAAATTTTAATTATAACAATACATAGTACTATGTTATACAAATATTATTAATTAGCTTATTTTGAAGGTCACATGCTTGACGGCATGCGGGAAACCGCTGTAGCGTTGTTTCCTACCGAGCGATACTTCCCACGGGAAAAAGGCAATTTGCCACCATTTTCGTGTGCATATATACAAAAACCCCTATATTCGCATATCCCCGCCTATCGCAAATCCTGATACTTGATATCTCTTAATTTTTTAGTCTCCTACAGCTCAATCAACAACTTATTGTCGGGTGAGGCGTCGAAGATGGCGGCCTGCTCGGATAAGATGCAGCTGAAGGTGGCCATATCGGCAGTAGCCGATTTCGACAAGGGCGATTGTCCCAAATCATCGATGCTGTGTACTACCATACCCACCGTCAGTTGATGCACATCGAAGGCCGGAAGATAAGCGCTGTCGCGTTCTTTCTTTTCGTTGACTACCTCCGTGATAAAATTGCATTGCTGCAACTCGCTGATGGTATTACTCACTAAACGATAAGGTAAATCGAGGCATCCCGACAATTCGGAAATGGTATAAGGCCGTTTACTGTTTACAAAATTACGGGCAATTTCCTGCAACACTACCAAGGCTGCTAACTTCCGCTGATAAACACTAATGCGCCCTGCCGTCATTTCAAAACGATAATGTTCGGCATTCTGGTAGGCAAATGACAGTTCGGCGCCCAGCAATACTATTTGCCAACTAATCTTCACCCAAAGGAAAAGCAAAGGCAATGCGGCAAAAGCTCCGTAAATAGCGCTATATTTCGATACCGACATCTGGGTATAAATATACAAATTTTGTGTTAGCTGGAAGAGTGTTCCGGCAAAAATTGCACCCCAAAGTGCAGGTAAAATTTTCACCTTAGTATTCGGAATAACCACAAATAATACGGTAAGCATGATATACACCAAAGCAAAAGGTATCAAGGTGCCGAAAAGCTGCCCCGCATGTTCCAACACCGGCCCACCTTCAAACCAACTTCCCACATTGTAACGGATGCTCAATGATATGGAAGAAGAAAACACAAAGAAGAAGGGCGCCACAATAAGCACAGCCATATAATCTGTGAACTTACGTGCCCACGAGCGGGCGCGCTTTACCTGCCACACGCTATTAAAGGAGCGTTCTATATGGTTCATCACCTTTATTACCGACCACAACAGGAAGACAACCCCCAGCGAACCTAACCAGCCTCCTTTAGTATTGTTAACCGCATTTTCGGCAAAAACAGTTATCTATTCAACCACATCATCTTGATTTGGAAAGGCATTCCCTAGCACCTGGTGTAGTTGCTCTGAGAAACCGAAGCCCTTGGCCAAGGCAAACACGGTTGCTGCTATAGGAACTATAGCCATCAAGGTATAAAAAGTAAGCGCCGCCGAATGAAGCATCACCTTATCTTCCTTAGCGCCTTTCAAGGTAATTAAGAAGATACGTAACTGTCGTATAAAAAAAGCGCCGGGGCGATTATACTTGCGTACATCGGTATGCCACACATCATAGGTTACAAAGCGAAAGGCCTTTTTGTAGTAGAAAAGAATTTTCTTCATCATAATTTATATTATTTCAGCATAAACATCATAAACATCGGCGGCGGTGATGCGGACTTGATAAAAATTACCAATAGTAAGCTGCTCTGCTTTAATCAGCACCTCGTTATCCACTTCGGGAGAATCGTGTTCCGTGCGGGCTACATAGTAGTAGCCTTCTATCCTGTCTATAATCACCTTGCAGATTGTACCGATTTTAGCTACCGACTGTTCGGCTGCAATGCTTTCCTGCAATTTCATCAACTCCTCACGGCGCGCCTGTTTCAGTTCTTCGGGAACAACATTTTTATAGTGATTGGCAGCATAAGTACCTTCTTCTTCGGAATAACAAAACACACCCAAACGCTCGAACCGCACAGTACGTACAAACTCTTTCAGTTCCCGGAAGGCCTCTTCATCCTCGCCCGGATGCCCCACCATAAGGGTAGTGCGGATAGCAATGCTCGGCACTTCGTGCCGCAAGCGTTTGACTAATTCGCGTGTCTGCTGGTCGTTAATGCCGCGGCGCATCTTCGACAAAACTGAGTCAGCAATATGTTGTAGCGGAATGTCAATGTACTTACACAACTTCGGATTATCACGCAATACGGCTATTACATCGTCGGGAAAAGCTGTAGGATAGGTATAATGCAAACGAATCCATTCAATTCCTTTCACAGCCGATAAGGCATTGAGTAAATCGGCCAAACGGCGGCGGCCATAGCAGTCCATACCATAAGAAGTGGTGTCTTGCGCTATCACCAACAGCTCCTTTACACCTTGTGCACCGAGCTTTTCTGTTTCATTCACCAATTGTTCTATGGGGGTAGAAATATGATTACCGCGAATTAGTGGAATAGCGCAATAGGCGCAACCCCAATTGCAGCCTTCGGAAATCTTTAGATAGGCATAATGAGCAGGAGTAGTCAACTGCCGCTCGTTCAACAACTGTGGCTGCAATTTTGCATTGAGCCTTTGCAAGATGGCTTCAAAATCTGTTACGCCGAAGTAAGCGTCCACCTCCGGAATTTCTTTCTCTAAAAACTCCTTATAGCGTTGCGACAAACAGCCGAAAACATATAGTTGTTTAATTTGTTTTTTCTTCTTTGCTTCTGCAAACAGTAGAATAGTATTAATTGATTCTTCTTTGGCGTCGCCAATAAATCCGCAGGTGTTGATAATAACAACAGCCGCGCTGTCCCTTGCCTCATCGTACACTACAGTATATCCGGCAACAGTTAGTTGCCGCATCAGCCGCTCCGAATCGACTACATTTTTAGAGCAGCCCATAGTAATTACATTGATATTGGCCTTCGTTTTCACAGCACAAAAATACGCAAAATAATAATAGCTGAGGCGTGAGGCGTGAAGCGTAAAGCGATATACGATATGTGATATGCGATAACAGTGTTTAAATTAGCTTATTAACACAATAGAGATAATAAAAAACTGCCCACACTTAAGCGGGTAATAATAAAAAGGTGACATTCGTCCTCACCTAAAGAAACCAGAGTCTCCTATTAGTACGACGGGCTTAAGAATTTAAAATACATCATTTTATGTAAAAATTAAATCCGAAGTAACACACCTATTAATAATCCGTCCAAGACAATGCCACCTTATTCCTTAAATGGCGCTGCAAAGATAAGTCATATTTCTGTAAAAACAATAAATTATTTTTTATTTATTGATACAAAAAACTTCCTTAAATGCAAAATTATGATTATCACCTACTTCATCCATTAATACCAATTCTCCTGTTGAGCTCACATCTACGATTTGAGCCTTGAAAAGAATGCCCTCTGAGCTTCTATAATCAGCCCATTGTTTGTAGAAAAGCAGATGAGAAAGGTATTGCTCTTGCAATTTTTTAGAATTTATAGGCAAGTAATATTTTTTTACATTATCTAATATTTTTTGCAATAATAAGGGAAGTTCGAAAAGCCGGTTGGTTTCTAAAAATAGGGAGGTGGGATTTGGAGCCGTATGAAAAACAGATTGATTAACATTCAAGCCTATTCCTGCAATACTCGTCAATACATGAGTGCCGGAAATATAATGCTCAATCAAGATGCCTGCAATTTTCTTTTTACCAACATAAATATCATTCGGCCACTTAATTACTGCTTTTACCCCTTCTTCCTGCAAACTATTGCAAAGTGCTAAAGAAACCAATTGAGAAAGCAAAAATTGTTTTTTGGCTCGTAGTTTCGAGGGGCGAAAAAATATGGAAAACAAAAGGTTCTTATTGGCCTCGCTTTCCCACCGGTTCTGCTGCTGCCCCCGGCCAGCCTCTTGAAAAGTCGCTACCCACACATCTAAATCGGCAGCTGTTGCATAATGGCGAGCAGCTTCGCTATTGGTGGAATCTATTGCGTCAAGCCAAGTGATATGATAGTCGGGTGATTTCAAACCGTATGTAATGTTTCATTTTTTTTACAATTTCTCCATTGCCTCCAGCGTTTTGCCTTTGGTTTATGGAACCATGCGCCATACGAAGACAGCAGAAAGTCCAGCCATTGCGTTATAAAACACTATGTGATAGCACCGATGAACTTCATCATCGGAGGATAAGTTGATGATATGAAATAGTTGGCTGTCCACTTGCCTGTTTAACTTGATAATTTTTCTTCATGTATAAAAGGTTTTAACACACAAAAATAGTGAAAATTCTTATTTTTTGTATTTATTTGCTAATTTTGTGGAGTTATATCAGATTTTTGTATAAAATTGCATTATGAAACCTGTTTTACGACGATTTACTGCTAATCCTCAGTATTCGTTCCATGTACGCAAGGATGTAGGTGCTAATGTTTGTAGCGTGTGGCATCATCATCCTGAATTAGAGTTGTTGGTAATTCGCGGAGGCAAGGGCGTACATACCATCGGCGATAAGACTGATATGTTGAACGACAAGTCGCATTTGATGTTTATCGGTTCTTACCTGCCGCATACCATGTCGTATGACAGCAAGCCCAGCGAAAAGCCTGTGGAAGCTATCGTAGTGCATTTCAGCGAAGATCTTTTCGGCCGAAATTTTATGGAGTTGCCGGAGGCGCAATTACTCATTGATTTAATAGAAAAGTCGGCCTACGGTATAGAGCTTACAGGCGAGGCTACCTTAGAGTTGGAACAGCGGATGTTCGAACTGTTTGATGCCGACTTGCAAGACCGTTTGTTTATATTGATTGACATTCTTCATCGTTTAGCGCGTAGTAATTACAGTTTGGTAGCCAGTCAGGGCTTTGTGGGAGGCTATCCTCAAAAAGAAAATAAACGTATTGACAAAATTTATCAGTTTATCTTTGACAATTTCCAGCACGATATTACATTGGAAGAAACCGCTGCTCATGTAAATCTTTCTAAAGAGGCTTTTTGCCGCTATTTCAAGCAGAAAACGAGTAAAACATACGTGCAATTTTTGACGGAGGTACGTATCGGTAATGCTTGTAAACTACTTATGCAAAATGATATGACAGTGTTAGAGGTGTGTTATGCCTGCGGCTATAATTATCCCTCCAATTTTTACAGGCAATTTAAGACAATAAAAAAAGTAACCCCCTTAGAATATCAAAAATCTTATTTATCTTTGTCGTTAAGAAAATAAATAAACACACATTAATTATAAAAATTTAAACCGCCACTCATGAAGAAACAAGCTACTTTTCGCAGAGCTATGCTTACCTTGTTGCGCTTTACCCGTGATGAACAAATGGGGTTAATCCTTCTTTTCACCCTTGTACTAATGGTAATTTTCGTCCCCCGCTTTATGTTGCCGCCTGACCCCGGTCCACTGAATTTCGAAGAACTGAAACGGCATATCGATAGTTTGGAACAGACGGGTGAACCGCCTACGTACCGTCAGGCTTCTTTTACAGAAAACAAAGCTGGAGCTTACCCTTCGTATTCATTTCGTAAGACGGATACGGTGCGGGGAAGCATCGACTACAAGCCTTTTGTGCGTCCTGAGACTGCGGAGGTAATACTCAATTTGAATACGGCTGATACTACCGAATTGCAACAAGTACGCGGCATCGGCAGTTATTTCGCTCGCCGCATTGTGGACTACAGAATGCGGTTAGGCGGCTATGTTCACATCGGTCAGCTAATGGAAATCAACGGTATTGATGAGGAACGGGTACTGCGTTGGCAAAAGCAATTAAAAGTTGACCCGAGCGTAATAAATAAAATTGATTTATCAACGGCTACAGAAGAAGAATTACGCCTACATCCTTACATCGGCTACTATGCAGCACGAGGCATTATCAGTTTTAGAAAAATACAACCGGTGGTAAGTTTGGATGATTTGGTGCAAAACAATGTACTCACGGAGGGGGTGGCGGAACGGTTGGTGCCGTACGTACAGCCCACGAATTAGTGGACTCCCGCTACACACACAACTATTTCCCCCTTGGGCTCGTGCTGTGAGTAGTATTCAGCTAATTCGGACAAGCTGCCACGGCGGTTTTCTTCGTGTAACTTCGATATTTCGCGCGATACACAGGCTTGCCGTTCAGACCCGAGAGCCTCAGCTAATTTGGTGAGGGTTTTCACTAACCTGTAAGGCGATTCGTAGAATACCATCGTACGTTCTTCTTGTGCTAATTGAGCTATGCGGGTTTGCCGTCCTTTTTTTTGAGGAAGAAAGCCCTCGAAGCAGAAGCGGTCACAGGGCAGACCGGAATTTACCAATGCAGGAATAAGGGCAGTGGCGCCTGGTAAACATTCTACTTCTATGCCTTGAGCCACACAGGTACGTACTAGCAAAAAGCCCGGATCACTGATGCCCGGTGTACCCGCATCGCTGATAAGCGCCACATTGCTGCCGGCAGCAATACGCTCGGCAATATCAGCCACTGTGCGGTGTTCGTTGAACTTGTGGTGGGCTACCAAGCGCGTTTTGATCTTGTATTTTTTGAACAGCACTGAAGAAGTACGGGTATCTTCGGCTAATACATAGTCCACCTCCTGTAATATACGCAAAGCGCGAAAACTAATATCTTCGAGATTGCCTACAGGAGTGGGAACAAGAAACAGTTTAGCCATCGCTATTGTTTAAAGGTAACGACGGTGGATAATCGATAGGAACAGTTGTGCAGTGCTGCCGGTATTGTCCCAATGAGGAAATGCTTCGGCAAGATATTGCTGCGCTTCGTCGAAACTTTGTAACCCATTAAGATATTTGACGGTTTGAGTAAATATTTCGGCCTTGCCGAACAATTCCTTAATGAATAGCAGCCTGTCGTTGATACTGATTGCTTTGGCTATGTCATTAACCCGCGTGCCGGTGGTGGTTACTTCGGGCTTAGCGGCAATCTTATCGTGTACAGAAGGTTGGCCATGGAACTTGTCGGCCAACGTCTCTATGCTATGCTTTTCCGGTGCGACTGTAAGTATATCCACAACAGGTGTTGGTATTGCTACTACCTCAGGTTCTTTGTCCTCATCAACAATTTCAGACACTTTTTGGACCTTTATTTCTTCTATATTCTTCTGTACCAGCGATAATTTCTCATTTAAGGCAGCAATTTGCTCGCTGAGCTGGACTTTTTCTTCCTGCAATTGCTCGATTTTCCGGATTTCTTCCAAAATTAAAATTTCGCATTCTCTTACAGTCTCTAACACTGCTGTCATTTTCGTCATCATGTTGTTGATATTTTCTTGTGGGGTCATATAATATTATTTTTATCTTTGTATGAAAAATTGAATTAAAATACAAAGATACTATATTTTCAGCAAATACCATGTTTTTAGAAAGTGCAAAAAATCCGGGATGGATAGAAATTATTTGTGGATCAATGTTTTCCGGAAAGACTGAGGAATTGATCCGGCGCATGAAACGGGCGCATTTTGCAAACCAACAAGTAGAAATTTTTAAGCCATTGATTGACGTGCGCTATTCCGAGACAGACATAGTATCGCATGATGCCAATGCCATACGTTCTACCCCTGTGGAATCGTCCGGCAATATCCTCTTGTTGACAGGCGATGTGGAAGTGGTGGGCATTGATGAGGCACAATTTTTCGATATGCATTTGGTGGAAGTATGCAAGACTTTAGCTGATAGTGGTATTAGGGTAATTATTGCTGGCCTTGACATGGATTATCTCGGCAGGCCTTTTGGCCCTATGCCGGCGCTGATGGCTATGGCAGAGTATGTAACCAAAGTGCATGCCATTTGTGTGCGCTGTGGTAATTTAGCCCATCATTCGCATAGGCTCACTGCCGGTGATAAATTAGTGGAATTAGGCGAAAAAGACAGTTACGCGCCCTTGTGCCGCCACTGTTTTAATGAAGCGGTGTGAAAGTAACAACTCTTCAATAATCTTCGATCTTCATGCTTTTCTTCCATTTATAATAACCAATAACCGATGCTACGGTGTAGCAGCCGAAGAGAATCGCGGTAGGGTAGAGCCCTTGCCACAGGGATAAAGCCATGGTCAACAAATTAACAAAGAGCCAAACCCACCATTGTTCTAAAATTTTCTTCGCTAACATCCAGGTCGCCACAATACTGAGCGCAGTGGCTAATGCCTCGCCCACAGGCGCTGCCGAGTCGGTGTAGGCGCTTAGAATGAAAGTGAACAAGACGAAGAGGAGGGCGGAGTAAAGGAGTAGGAGGGCTATTAATTTTGAATTTTGAATTTTGAATTTTGAATTCTTGAATAATAAACTGCTTACTACTAACTGCCGACTGCCGACTGCTGACTGCTGACTGCCAACTGCTGTTCGCTTGCTCCAAAGAACCCAGCCATAGATAGAGGCGAGTATGTAGTAAATATACAATCCCATATAGGCGTAAAACTTCGCATTTAAAAAAATATAAACGTAAAAAGCTGATGAAATAAAGCCTACTACCCACATCATGCGCTGCTGCCTGATTTCCAAAAACAGGTAAATCAGCGCAAATGCTGCACCTATAATTTCGATGATAATTTCTTCCTGCATATTTATAATTTGATGCCTAATTTTAATGCCACATTAGTAGTTGCCTGCGGGAAAAATCTCCTATCCTGAAAATCGGGCGAACCGTCGGCGAATACAGCTCTGTAGTTCACAAAGGCAGAAGATGAATAATACAGATTGAAAATATTGTTGACTGCCAATTGTGCAAAGCAATTAATCTTATTAAAAGTAAAATTATAGTCGGCATGGAAGTTGAAAGGAAAATAAGCATTAATTTTGCGTTCGTTGGAGGCGGTATTGTCGTAATACTGATCGCTCACATACTTGCCGGTAATGTTTAATTTAAGGTTGCTGACGGGTTTTATACAAACTGTAAAAGCTCCGATAATGTTGGGTGAATAAGCTATGTCCACATCCGAAAATTGTTCTTCCCGTTGTTTCAACCAAGCGCTTTGTGTGGCGTCAGCATATTCGTCCACATAGTTGGTGTAGTCTTTCAGTTTGTTGCGGCTTAGGGTAAAATTGCCTTCCAACTCAATGAACGGCGATAAATGCGCTGTTGCAAAAAGTTCCATACCCATGCGGTAGCTTTTGGGAATATTCGTCATGATAGCTCGGTAGGCATCGTTTACCCGTCCTGTAGCCACTATCTGATTACGGTAGTTCATGTAGTAAAGGTTGATACCCATGGAGGTGATCTCGCCATAGTTGGCGTAACCGGCTTCCCAATCGTACAGCGTTTCGGCTTGTGGCGGTGTGCGGATACCGTTTTTGTCGGCATCTTTCAAATCGCTGCGGTTAGGCTCGCGATTAACCAAGGCAAAGGAAAGGTAGGCGCGATGACTGCCTGAAGTAAACTGCAAACCAAGCTGAGGGTTCAGAAAATGCCATTGGTAGGTAGTGTCTAAGAAGCCTGTCAGCGGCCTTTCGTAAAAATCGTCATCTTCGCCGTAGAGTTTGAAGTGAACATAACGATATTGCAGATTACCATATACCGAAAAATTTTTATTAATGCCATAGGCTACTTTGGCGAAACTGTTAGCCTCGCTTTTGGTGCCGGTATTTTCATACCAGTGCCGGTTGTATTCAATCTCACCGGCGTTGTACTGTGTCCACAGCACCCTGCCTATATGGTCGCCTATATAGCGGCTGGCGCCTGCTGAGAGATTAACTTGCCATTTACTATTCTTATAGTCGGCCGAAAAGTTGAGGCCGTAGTAATCGTTGTCAAGCCCCTTGCGGCGTACAAGGTCGCTTTTCTTATAACTTACTCCATTGATTATTTGTGTTGGAATACCATATTTCGACAGGCTTGTATTTTCTTTGTATTGTTCATAGTAGCCCTTGCCCTTGGTATAGAAGATACTACTACTCAAATTCCAGTATTTTGTCAGTTCTTGCAAGTAGTGTAAATGCAGGTGTGTTTGCGTGTAGTTGTCGGTTTCGTTATCGTAGAATTCTATTTGGCTGTTATTGTCGTGGTATAAACCTGATACATTATAGCGACGGTTGGTTTCCAACGAGTCGTAAGGCACGCCGTCGAAAGTAAGCCGCGTATGTTGTTCGCCATAGAGCAGCGTGGCTTTTAGTATTTGGCTTTTTCCTCTCCACGAAGCGGCTAAGCGGGCGCTTTGCTGATTGCTGCTGCTGCGCTCAAGGTAGCCCTCGCTGTTGGTGCGGCTGTAGTCGGCTTCCATGCCAAAACCATAAAAAATATCGCCGCTACCCAAACTTATTGC
>JAIRUB010000108.1 GCA_031254635.1 Prevotellaceae bacterium
GCGTATAATATCAATTTTTTCGCCGGCATTATACGTGTTTTCCAAGATTTTTCCGTTTTCTAAATTGCGCATTTTTACTTTTACAAAAGCGCCGCCCTTACCGGGTTTTACATGCTGAAACCATACAATGGAACAAGGTTTTCCATTATAATCAATACAAAGTCCGTTTTTAAAATCTGCTGTTGTTGCCATATTATATTCCTAATTCGTAATTCTTAATTTGTAATTTAAAATAAGCCGCTCCATTTGACCGGAACGGCTTAGATTTGCTATATAAAACAATTGTTTTATTGGCGTTCTACACGTTCACGAGCTATTGCTACGTTGATGGTACGGCCTTGTTGTTCTGAGCCGTTCAAGGCATTGATAGCAGCATTAGCTTCGGCTTCATTCGACATTTCAACAAAGCCGTAGCCTCTTGAGCGGCGAGTGTCGCGATTAGTAATAATACGTGCTGAAGTTACTTCTCCGTAAGCTTCAAACAACTGTTTTAAGTCCTCGCTGGTAGTCTTAAAACTTAAACTGGATACAAAAATGTTCATGGAGCAAAAATAAAAAAATTAATAAAAAGGTTTGTACTTTGAGTTTTTAAGTTCAAATATTTTACAAAGATACGAAAATTAATTGAAATACAAATTTTTGCGTCTTTTTATTTTTTGAGCGGGAAACGAGGTTCGAACTCGCGACCCTCAGCTTGGGAAGCTGATGCTCTGCCAACTGAGCTACTCCCGCCTTTTAGTGCTGCAAATGTAGTCATTTCATAGCATTATACCAAATTTAACAAGGACTTAATTTTGAGCCGTCAATAAATCGTTGAATTTTGCTACCTTTGTAGGATATTTATTTTTGACCCTGATGGCAAACCTTCAGCAGCAAGCTCGCCCTATACGCATTATTATCCCCATTGTTATTGGTTTGGGCGCGGTAACTTTTTTTTGTTATAAAGATTTTGATATCAATGCTTTTCATCGCCTCACCTTTAGCTGGAGGTCGGCTTTTTGGTTACTGATGGCAGTAGTTTTTATGGCCGGGCGCGATTTTGGCTATATGTGGCGTCTGCGTTTACTTTGTGGACAACGAATTAACTGGAAACAAGCATTTAGTGTCATCATGCTCTGGGAGTTTACCTCGGCCGTTACCCCCTTTGCGGTGGGAGGCACCAGCGTAGCGGTAGTTTTTGTGCATAAAGAAGGCGAAACAGTAGGGCGCAGCTCTGCTGCTGTGATGCTTACCTCCTTGTTGGATGAGTTCTACTTTGTATTAATGTTTCCCTTGCTCTTGCTAATAGTCGGTTCGCACGATTTGTTTCAGGTTAATTCCAACTCCATAACCAACAGCCTGCTTTTGCTGTCGTGGATAGGTTATTCGTTAAAATTGGCCTGGGTACTTTTACTCTCTTATGGAATTTTTGTTAACCCAAAGGTTATAAGCAAGTTGGTAGTAAGTATCTTTAAATTGCCCATCCTGCGGCATTGGAAAGCAGGCGCTGAAAAGGCAGGCGTAGATATAATTGTTAGTTCCCGCGAATTTAAGCAACAATCGCTGATGTTTTGGGCTAAAGCGTTCTTGTCAACCTTTATATCTTGGACTTCGCGCTATTTCGTGATTAATGCCATTTTTATGGCCTTTTTCGTAATCAACGACCATTTTTTACTCTTTGCGCGCCATTTGGTGATGTGGTTAGTTTTATTGGTGATGCCCACGCCCGGAGGTAGCGGTTTTGCAGAATTAATTTTCAAAAGTTTTATGGGCAGTTTTATTCCCTATTCGGGCCTCACCTATGGATTTGCACTCCTGTGGCGACTGATTAGCTACTATCCCTATCTGATAATAGGCGTTATTATATTTCCGCGGTGGATTGTTACTAAGTTTAGACAAAAAATAGAAAATAAATCTTGAATTATGAATTATGAATTATTTATGGCGCGGCGTATGGCCGGAAAAACGGCATCGGGCAGCCGCTTGTCGAAACTGATGACGCATATAGCTGTAGTAAGCGTGGCATTAAGTATAGCCGTGATGATTGTTGCCATAGCAGTACTTGCAGGCTTTCAGAACGAAATACGGAAGAAAGCTGTAGACCTTACTGGACATATTATATTAACCAACTACGATTCGAATATTTCTTTTGAAGCTGCCCCGATAAATATTACACAGGCCAGTATTCCCGAATTGTTGAAAATAAAAGGTGTGCTTACTGTTCGTCCTACGGCCACCAAAGGAGGGATTATAAAAACTACGGATGAGGTGCAGGGCGCCATACTGAAAGGAATAGAGGCCAATGCACCCATATCATCTTTTGCCGATTATTTAGTAGAAGGCGAACTACCAGTGTTCAGCGATTCAACTACTTCTAACCAGGTTTTGGTGCCTCTATCGTTAGCTAAACGCTTACTGCTGAAAGTGGGGGAAAGCTTTGCTATGTATTTTATTCAGGAGCCTCCGCGAGTTCGTAATTTTGTAATCAGTGGCCTATATAATGCACCATTTGATAATGTCTCAGATGCGCTTATCTTAGCCGACATAAGGCATATCCGCCGCCTAAACAACTGGACAAGTGAGCAGGTTGGCGCGGTGGAAATTTTTATTGATGATATAAACCGCTTGCAGCCCATAACCGAAGAAATAGACGAACTCATGGCTTATACGATTACTGATGAGGGGCGGAGGCTGAAAGTGCAAACGGTAGCCGACCTTTATATGCAACTTTTCGACTGGTTAAATTTGTTAGATATGAATGTGGTGGTTATTTTGGTGCTAATGCTATTGGTAGCGGGTTTCAACATGATTTCCGGTTTATTGATTTTAGTATTTGAGAAAACAGCGATGATTGGATTAGTTAAGGCCATAGGAATGCGTAATGCCGGTGTGCAGCGCATTTTTTTGTACAGGGCAGCCTTTGTAGCATTGAAAGGGATGTTCTGGGGTAATATTATAGCTATAGGTTTTTGCCTGCTGCAATATTACTTCCACTTGGTTCCTTTAGACCCTGCTAATTATTATATGGATTATGTTCCGGTATCCATAGGTGTTTGGCCGCTTGTAGCTGTCAATATATTTGGATTTATAGGCATAACCTTGCTCTTAGCCTTGCCGGTATTAGTGATTTCGCGTATCAGCCCTGACAAAACAATAAAAAGTGAGTAAAATTATATTGTCTAATTATTTGAATATTAATGTAGAATATATAAATAGAACTTTAAATCTTTATATCATAATTGTACATCGCATATCCCTTAATCTCCCAATCTCTTAGTCCCCATATTTTCTGCTAATATAAGTCCTCATTCCCTGCAACTGTTTGCGTAATATGCCACCTTCCAATGTGTTGTTCAAAAAATCGGAATGATAATAATCCTGAAAATATAATGCTTCAATGGCCTGCTTCACTTCATCGTCGTTTTTTGGGAAGCCTTCGCGCTCTGTATCAACCATTACCTGCACCATTGCCTGCATTTGAACAAGCAGGGTATCGCTGACAAATAATGCCTCTACTTCTTCAAATACAGCTAAATAAATTGGTTGCACCAAAGTATCGAAAGAGGCATCGTGGCGGAATTTGAACGCTACCTCATCATATATTTTCAACAAGGTACGATATTGGTGGGTAATTTCCGCTAAGGCCTCACAAGATTTATCTATCTTATTATCAGCCGAATAATTTTCATATTCTTGCGACGCTTCTTGTAATTTACTATAAGTCAAAGAGAAAGCATCAATATAGCCATCTTGCTGTGCATAAAGGACTAATGATGATAAGATAAATATTATACTAATAGCTATTTTCATTTATTCATTCTTTAGACTGCAAATTTATAAAAAATTCTTACATTTGTTGGTTTTTTAGAATCATTTTTGGGGACGACTAACATGAATAAAAGGCGGATAATCATTATTTTCAGCATCGGCATATTGGCTTGTCTGGGAGGAGCGTTTTGGCTACTACGCAGCCATCAGCCTGATAAACAAACAGCAAGCATAGCCACTATAGAAGCTATACCTTATGATGCTATATTTATTGTCAAATTCAAAGAACTTTCGTTGATTGACAGACAAATTGCCGACAGCGCTGCCGTTTGGGAAGGCTTTATTACAAGCCCTGCCCCGCTTTCGGTATGGCTGAACAACACTGTTGCTTTATTAAATGATGAAACGGTTTCCGTGATACTAAGTTCACAGGCCTCCATTTCCGCTCATCCGTCGGGGAAAAATGATGTAGCATTGCTCTGCTGCGTGGCATTGCCCTCGACCATAGATGCTGTCAATTGGGAACAGTTTCTTAACCGTTATGGGCAACCGCTGGGCGTTACAACATACCACGATACCAAAATATACTCCCTGCGTTTCGACAATGAAATGCTCTATTTTGCATACGCAAAAGGCATAGCACTTATCTGTTCTTCTAATACTTTGCTACAATCGGCTATACGTCAAAGATATAGCGGAGAATCACTGATGCGGCACAATGCCCATTTTGCTACCGTAGTTGAGAGTTTTGGGAACAATATAGATGTAGGTATATGTATTAACCACAGAGAGCTCAACCGCCTGCTAAATAACATAGAGAACAAGCCGGGAACCAATATCAATCAGTTTCTGATACAGTGCAGCAACTGGACTGTTTTAGACGGCAGGATAAATCCTCAACTTATACAACTCAGCGGATTTTCTTTCCCTTCATTAACCAATAACAAATTCCTTTCCATATTGCTAAATCAAAGCAACAGCAATGTTGAGGCTTGGGAGGCTTTGCCCGTGAATACTACTTTTTTGCTCAGCTTTACCTTAAGTGATGCTCAACATTTTTTGGATGATTACGCCGATTATCTCGAAAAATATAAGGAACTGAACAATTACAAAAAAAGAAGCAATGAATTTGACGATACCCTTAAATATAGTAAATCAATTGATTTATTTACTTCTTTATTTCCTGCAGAAATTGCCCTCGCACACCTCACTTACGGCAGCGATAACTACCAGGTATCAATGCTCAGGAGCAATAATCAAAAATACGCCTTAGAAAAATTGCAAAACTTGTCGAAGCAACGCAAGCAAACTTTCATTGAATCGCAGGAAAAGATTGATGAGCGAACAGTTACCGTTTACCGGCATCCGGCCAGCGGCTTGTTGGGAATAATAATCGATACCGTACTTTTTAAAGGAAATGACAAATATTTTACCCTTAATGACAATTTTTTCTATTTTTCGGACAATATTGATGTCTTAAAAAAATTGGCTAAAATTTCTACGAAAAATTCATTAAAAAAACAGTTACAGCAAACTAAAGCTTACGACTGTCTTAGCAATAACGCCGGCATCTTGTTGCTGTCGCGTACTCCGCAACGTGCCGACAATGCACTATTGGGAATTTTAAATAAGCAGGTTCAAAATAATTTCAAAAAAGCAGCCGATAAATATGCATACAATGTACATGCATTACAATTACGTCCTGATAACGATAAGTTTTTTGTAAACTTCTTTATGTATTTCTCTACTGAAGTACAAGAACCTGAGCCGGCCATTTTAACGGGAAGCAAGGAAACACCTGTAACCCCTGCAACACACACAACACCGAGTAAACCATCGGCCAATAAGTTGTCGGAAGTTATGCGGGTAGAAGTCATTAATCACTATACAAAAGAAAAAGAATCGTTCATTCAATACAACGACAACAGCATTGCCTTGCAATCAAAGGCAGGAAAACTGTTGTGGCGAAAGAAATTCTCTGCTCCGATTACAGGCTCCGTAATACAAATAGATTATCTGAACAATAAAAAGTTGCAATGTTTATTCGTAGCAGCGGGGAAATTATATTTGTATGACCGTAACGGAAATGTGGTAAAACCCTTCCCTGTTACTTTACAATCGGCCGTAAAATTAGTTTCCGGCAGCACTACTGTAGTGCAAAAGCAACCGCCGACGCTTAAAATTTCTAAGGACGGGAAAACCACTATTATTTACCTAAACAACGGAAAAGTAGAACACAAATAGCGATATGAAAGTACTACTCATCATACTTCTGAGTATCTTAGTCCTCCAATGGTTGGTGAAACGATTGATGCCTTATTTGATACTGCGGTTTGTACAACGCCACGTTGGCAAGCAGTTCGGCTCAAGGCCTTCTGCTGCTAAAAAAGAAGGCAAGGTATATGTCAACCGTACAATTACTACCGAAAAGAAGATTGATAAAAATTTGGGAGAATACGTTGAATATGAAGAAATAACATGAAAAAACTCGTTCGCATATTATCCTTTGCCCGCCCATATTCTAAATATTGGCCGCAATACGTGTTGTTCACATTTTTCGGAATGATTTTTGGGATTGCTAATTTTGCCCTTATCAAACCTTTGCTTGATGTGGTCTTTGATCCTAATGCCATGGCAAATGTTAGTGAAGTGCCAAGCTTTACTTTTAGCGTAAGTTAATCCATTGAAGTATTCAATTATTATCTTACCCAAATAGTACAGTTGTACGGACGAATGGGTGCCTTATTTTTTGTAGCCATAGTGGTTGTTATTGCCTCTTTCTTAGCAAATTTCTTCAAATATGGCGGACAGTGTATCATGGCTTCCCTGAGAACAGAAGTCATTTTTAAAATACGCAAATCCTTAATGGATAAAATCATCAAATTAGACATCGCCTATTTCAACAAAAAAAAGAAAGGAGATATTATTTCCGTACTCTCCAACGATGTCAGCGAGGTGCAAGCAAATGTAATCAAATCATTCCATATTGTTTTCAGAGAGCCTTTTCTCATTTTAGGGTATTTTGCCGTATTATTTTATATGTCGTACCAACTTACGATTATAACTTTGGTAGCCTTACCATTATCAGCTTTATTAATCAGTAAGGTAACAAGAAAATTACGCGGCATAGCCGTCAAGGCACAATCTGTACTGGGACAATTATTGGCCATGATTGAAGAAACTATTTCCGGTGCAAGAATTATCAAAGCATTCAACGGCCAGCAATATGTCCGCAATAAATTTAATACCATTAACAGGGAGCAAACGAATTTATACTGTAAAATATACTACAAGCAGGAATTAGCCTCTCCTTTATCCGAATTTTTGGGCATAACCGTTGCTATGGTTATCTTGCTATTCGGAGGTTGGTGGATTCTTAATGCGAAAAGCACTTTTACCGTAAGTAGTTTTATAGTATATCTTGCCTTTTACTATCAAATATTGGTTCCTTTGAAAAGCATTGCAACGGCTTATACCGATATAAGGAGAGGCATGGCATCGGCCGATCGTATTTTTGAAGTTTTAGACACCTCCATAGAAATTAAAAAGGTGGAAAACCCTATTGATATCAATAGCTTTGAAAAGAATATAGAATTCAAAGATGTTTGTTTTGCCTACCAGTCGTTAGCCGTTCTCAATAATGTCAACATTACTTTCAGTAAGGGAAAAATGTATGCTATTGTAGGCCCATCCGGAGCAGGAAAGACTACTATGGTGGATTTAATTCCGCGTTTTTATGATGTAACATCAGGTGCGATACTGATTGACGGCATTGATATTCGGCAATACCAACCTAAAAAATTAATGAGTCTTATCGGAGTCGTTAACCAAGAGCCGATATTGTTCAACGATACTGTTCACAACAATATCGCCTTTGGCTTAGAAAATGTTCCCGAAGAGGCAATTATGGAGGCCGCCAAAATTGCCAATGCCCATGATTTTATTATGGAACTCGAACAGGGTTATCAAACTAATATCGGCGACCGCGGAAATAAATTATCGGGCGGACAAAAACAACGTATTTCTATAGCCCGCGCAGTACTGAAGAATCCGCCTATTCTCATTTTGGATGAGGCTACTTCTTCCCTTGATACCGAAAGCGAACGATTGGTGCAGGAAGCGCTCACCAACCTGATGAAAAACCGCACATCAATTGTGATTGCCCACCGCCTGTCAACTATACAACATGCCGACCAAATTGTAGTTCTCCAAAAAGGGGAAATCGAAGAACAGGGTACCCATGCGGAACTCATTGCTTTACAGGAAGGCGTTTATCATCGTTTATGTTCATTACAAGCATTTGACTATCACTAAACAAAAATAATTATGGAAAAAAGTAGTTTTTTAGAAGAAATTGAAAAAAGTTTTAAAAACAACTGGGATTTACCGGCTTTGACGGACTATCATGGTTCAACGCTGCACTACAAAGATGTGGCGCGCCGTATTGCCAAACTGCACATTTTATTTAATGAATGTGGTTTGAAGAAGGGCGATAAAGTGGCCATCTGCGGTCGTAATCAGGCCAACTGGGGTGTGGTTTTCTTTGCCACCCTCACTTATGGTGCTGTGGCTGTCCCCATCTTGCATGAATTTAAATCCGAAAATATCCATCACATCGTTAACCACTCCGAAGCGCGCATTTTGTTTGTGGGCGATGTAGTGTGGGAATCCATCAACGAGCGTAAGATGCCTAACCTTGAAGCCATAGTGATTACCGGCGATTTTAATATTGTACATTGCCGCCGTCCCTCTATTTACGCTGCCCGTGAACGGTTGAACGAATTATTCGGCAAAAAATATCCAAAGAATTTTCGGCCCGAGCATATTGCTTACCACCACGATGAACCCGAGGAGTTGGCTATTATTAATTATACCTCAGGAACTACCGGTTTCTCTAAAGGGGTAATGCTCCCCTACCGGAGTTTATACTCGAACCTGCTTTTTGCCCGCGAAGTGCTTCCGGAACTCTGTAGAGGCAGTAATGTTGTAGCCATGTTGCCCATGGCCCACATGTATGGTATGGCGTTTGAATTTATTTATGAAATAACGGAAGGCTGTAACGTACACTTCTTGACACGTGTACCTACGCCGAAAATTATTATGGATGCTTTTGCCGAAGTTAAACCGAAGATTATCATTTCCGTTCCTTTAATTATTGAAAAGATATACAAAAAACAGCTACACCCCATTATACAGAAAACCTCCATTAAAATGTTGCTAAAACTGCCTGTTATTGACCAGAAAATTCGGAAAAAAATCCTCACCTCACTCAACAAAGTATTCGGTGATAATTTTATCGAAATCATCATTGGCGGAGCGGCTTTCAACCATGAAGCCGAAGCATTTTTCAGGAAAATCGGGTTTAGATATACTGTGGGTTACGGCATGACTGAATGCGGCCCTATTATTACCTACGAAGATTGGAAATATACGCCCTTATATTCCTGCGGAAAGGCTGCTCCTCGCATGGAGGTGAAAATTGATTCGTCTGACCCTGCCAATATTCCCGGCGAAATATTAACAAGAGGCCCTAATGTGATGTTAGGCTACTATCGCAACGAAGAAGCTACTAAAGATGCCTTTACGGAAGACGGATGGATGAAAACCGGCGATTTAGCAGTAATGGACGCTAACGGCTATGTTTATATCAAAGGCCGAAATAAGAGTATGATTTTGGGAGCTTCAGGCCAAAATGTCTATCCGGAAGAAATAGAAGCAGTCATCAACAATATGCCCTACGTTGGCGAATCATTGGTAGTAGAACAGGAGGGAAAATTAATCGCTTTGATTGTTCCTGATTATGATCAAACTACTGCTGCAAATATTCCCGACAGCGGTATAGCGCGTGTGATGGAGGATATACGTGTAAAAGTAAATGAAGAATTACCGACTTATGCACAAATTGCCGCTGTGAAAATATTCCCTGAAGAATTTGAAAAAACGCCGAAACGCAGTATTAAACGTTTTATGTATCAAAACGCATAGTATATTATATCATACATCTGTTGGTTTAAATATTATTCCATGTCAAAAGTCATAAAAATACATAGAGGATTAGATATTTCACTCAAAGGCAGCGCGGAAAAAGTGCTTGCCAAATTTCCCTTATCAATGGATTATGCTGTAAAACCAATCGACTTTCAAGGTTTAACGCCTAAACTGTTAGTAAAGGAAGGCGATACAGTACTTGCCGGCATGCCGTTGTTTGTGGATAAATATCGTCCCGAAATTCGTTTTGCCTCGCCGGTAAGCGGTACGGTCAAAGAGATTGTCCGCGGCGATAAACGGAAATTATTAGCTGTAACCGTAACCCCTACGCCAGAGCAGCAGCATCTTCAATATAAGATTAAGGTGCTTGAAACCTTGCCGCGTGAAGAACTGATTGCTTTCATGCTCGAGAGCGGCGTATGGTCTTTTATGAAACAACGTCCATACGGCATAGTTGCTCATCACAACGACAAACCTAAGGCTATTTTTATTTCCTGCTTCGATACTGCGCCATTAGCTCCAGACATAGAATATGTATTGAATGGCGAAGCCGAGGCTTTCCAAAAAGGTATTGATGTCTTGCGAAAATTATGTGATAATATCCATGTAGGAACTATCGAAACACCTTCGGCTACCAGCATTATTCCAAAAATTAAAGGCATTACCATGCATGCCTTTGCCGGCCCGCATCCGGCAGGGAATGTGGGTATTCAAATTTACCATCTGTCACCGATTAATAAAGGGGAAATAGTATGGACTATTACGCCGCAACATGTTGTTTCGCTTGGCCGTCTTTTCCTGAAAGGAATTTATGACGTGTCCAAAGTAATTGCCTTGGCCGGCTCTGAGGTTAAAAAGCCCCGCTATTTTCGCATCATTGATGGCGCTAATATTGCAGTTATTCGCGAACAACTTTACAACGATAAGCCGACACGTTATATCAGTGGAAATGTACTCACGGGAACCAATATAGGAACTGACGGGCATTTGGGCTTCTATGATAATTTGATTACCGTGATTCCGGAAGGCGACCACTATGAGTTTCTTGGTTGGGCTAATCCTCTTCGTTTGAAAAAATACAGCGTTTCGCGTAGCTATTTCTCATGGATATTTCCCAAAAAGGAATATGCGCTCGATACCAATATTAACGGTGGACAACGAGCCTTTGTGATGACCGGCGAGTACGAAAAGGTCTTGCCTATGGATATCTATCCTGTCTATCTGTTAAAAGCCATCTTAGCCGAAGACATTGATAAGATGGAACAATTGGGCATTTACGAAGTAATTGAAGAAGATTTAGCCTTATGTGAATTTGTATGTACCTCTAAAATTGACGTGCAAGATATTTTGCGCAAGGGCATAGACTTGATGATTAAAGAAATGGGCGACAACATTTAATTTATTATACAGATGAAATTTTTACGTAAATGTTTAGACAAGATAAAACCGACATTTGAGAAAGATGGAAAATTCAAAATGTTCCGTTCCACTTTCGAGGCTTTTGAAAGTTTCCTATTTGTGCCTAATACCACCGCAAAATCAGGGGCGCATATCCGCGACATCAACGACCTCAAGCGTACTATGAGCGTAGTGATAGTGGCGCTGATGCCCGCACTGCTGTTTGGTATGTGGAATGTGGGCTATCAGCATCATTTAGCTACTGCCGCCGAGATGACTTTCTGGAGTATGTTCTGGTTTGGCTTTCTGAAAGTGCTACCCATTATTATTGTAACGTATGTTGTTGGTTTGGGTATTGAATTTGCCTCAGCCCAAATCCGTGGGCACGAGGTTAACGAAGGATTTTTGGTAACCGGAATATTAATTCCCATGATTATGCCTATAGACTGTCCGCTATGGATGATTGGATTAGCCACAGCCTTTGCGGTAATTATCGGTAAGGAAGTATTCGGCGGAACGGGCATGAATATTTTTAATCCTGCTTTGTTGGCACGCGCCTTTGTATTCTTTGCTTATCCCTCGCATATATCAGGCAACAAGGTATGGGTAACTGGACTGAGCGCCAACGAGGGTAT
>JAIRUB010000109.1 GCA_031254635.1 Prevotellaceae bacterium
TACAAGGTGAAAAGGTACAAGGTAAAGGGTGAAAGTTGGGGAAAATTGTTCATTAATCATTAATCATTAATCATTAAAAATTCCTATATTTGTAGTTTAAACCTGTCTTAATTATGAAAAAACTAATTTACTTCTGTATGGTAGCTGCTGCAACCCTCACCACTTGTAACGATAACAAGGTGGAAAATCCGATTGGACGTAATCTGTTGGAAATAACCGACGGCGTTCTTACACCCAATATCCTCAACAGTTTTGGAAGGGTGAGCAACCCACAGGTATCGCCCGATGGCAAAACTGTGCTTTATGAGGTTAGTTTCCCCAATATTGAACAAAACAAAAGTAACCGTGAATTATTTACCGTAAATATTGATGGTAGTAATAATCAGCAGATTACAAACACTGCTAAGAGTGAAAGTAATGCCCGCTGGGTAAAGGGCGGCAGTAAGATAGCCTACCTTATGGGCGGACAAATCTGGGAAATGAACCCCGATGGCTCCGGCGCTCAGCAAATCAGCTTTTACGACGGCGGTATCAATGAATTTGCCTACTCCCCCGACGGAAAGAAAATTCTGTTTGTCAGTGATGTGAAGTACGGCATCCATGTAACGGATATCTATCCCGACCTGAAGAAAGCCAATGCACACATTGCCGTTGACATGAATTACCGCCACTGGGATGAATGGGTAGAAAGTGTTCCGCATCCCTTTGTGGCCGATTACGACGGAAAACAATTGAGCAATATTATCGACCTGCTAGAAGGCGAACCCTACGAGTGCCCGTCAAAACCTTTTGGCGACCTTTCGGAACTTGCCTGGAGTAACGATAGCAAAACGATTGCTTACGCCTGCCGCAAAAAAACAGGCCTCGACTATGCACTTTCGACTAATACCGACATCTATCTTTATAATCTTGAAACCTGTACAGCGGAAAATATTACAGAAGGAATGATGGGCTACGACATGAGTCCGCAATACTCGCCCGACGGGCAATGGATTGCATGGACAAGCATGGAGCGCGACGGTTATGAGGCAGACCAGGTGCGCCTATTTGCGATGAATCTTCTTACTAAAGAAAAAATTAATGTTACCCGCGAACATGAAAATATGGTTAATGTTGACGCTTTTATTTGGACACCCGACTCCAAAGGCTTCTACATCCAAGCTTGCATCATGGGCTTAACCCATATTTATGAACTCGATTTATCCGATGCAAAACTGTTCCGTCAAATCACGCATGGCATGAACGATATGGGCGCTCCCATACAGGCGGGCGACCTGTTGGTAAGCCTTTGCCAATCGATGAAACAACCCAACGAAGTAGTAGTGATTGATCCATTAAAAGAAGAATTTAATTTCATTACTTCAGAAAACAAACATCTCTTCGACCAACTAAAACCTATTGAAGTAGAAGCCCGCTGGATGACTACCACCGACAATAAAAAAATGTTGACTTGGATTGTGTATCCGCCCGACTTCGATAAAAGCAAAAAATACCCGGCCGTAATGATGTGCATGGGCGGTCCGCAGGGAACGATTAGTCAAAGCTGGTCGTACCGCTGGAACTACCGTCTGATGGCAGCGCAAGGTTATGTGGTGATTTTGCCCAATCGTCGCGGAACTTCGGCTTTCGGTAAAGAATGGAAAGAACAAATCAGTGGTGATTATCCCGGACAAAATATGAAAGATTATATAACTGCAGCAGACGAGATGAGGAAAGAGCCATTCATCGACGCTAACCGCATTGCTTGTACCGGCGCCAGCTACGGCGGCTATTCGGTATTCTGGTTGGCCGGCCATCATCAAAAACGTTTCCGCGCTTTTATTGCCCACTCCGGTATTTTCAACACCGTGCATAAATACATGACTACCGAAGAATTATTTTTTCCCAACTGGGACTACGGCGGAGCGCCCTGGGATAAGAACAATAAGATTGCGCAACGTACCCACAATGAGTCGCCTCATCTATTCGTAGAAAAGTGGGATACGCCTATTTTGATTACCCACGGAGAACTTGACTTCCGCATTCCTTACGACCAGGCCATGGCTGCCTTCAACGCTGCACGCATGCATGGCATCCCTGCCGAGCTGATTATTTTCCCCGATGAAAATCACTGGATACTGAAGCCGCAAAACAGCATATTCTGGCACCGGATGTTCTACCGCTTCTTAGATAAATGGATGCAGTAGTAGTAGTGGATATGTCAAAGAAAAGTTGTATATTTGCGATATAATATTTTAAAATAAAAAACATGAAAGCTGTATTAGACATAAAAGATAGCAAAGCGCCATTCGTAATGGAACTGCTTGATAATTTTTCGTTTGTAAAAGTCCAACCTATTACCAACGAAAAAGCATTGTTATTACGTGAAATTAGAGAAGCGGTTGATACAGTAAATTTGGTAAAGAAAGGTAAATTTCAGGCACGATCGGCAAAAGAATTGCTCAATGAAATATAATGTACTTACTATACCGCCATTCGATAGGCAGTTAAAACGTTTAGTAAAGAAATTTCCTTCGTTGAAAGCAGAATACGCCGATTTGATTGAGAATTTGGAAGAAAATCCAAAGAATGGAACACCTTTGGGCGATAATTGTTTCAAAATTCGCTTGGCTATTGCATCAAAGGGTAGAGGAAAATCAAGTGGTGCAAGAGTAATAACACATTTGTACGTTGAAAATGAAACTGTTTTTTTGCTTGCCATTTATGATAAAAGCGAGCAAACCAATATTTCTGACAAGGAATTGAGAGAGTTGCTCTTGGAAATTGAAAAATGAGAAAATAGGGAGCAATATGAATCATTAAAAATAAATTCGTATAATTTGTAGACAAATCAACATTCATAAATAATAAATAATAGATAATGCTAGCATACCTAAGCCTTCTGCAACATATTTTGAAAAACGGTACGGAAAAAACCGACCGTACCGGCACCGGCACCAAAAGTATTTTTGGTTACCAGATGCGTTTCGACTTGCAGGAAGGCTTTCCTTTGCTTACTACCAAAAAGCTGCACCTGAAATCTATCATCTACGAGTTGCTGTGGTTCCTGCAGGGCAACACCAACATCAAATACCTGAACGAGCATGGCGTAAGCATTTGGGATGAGTGGGCGGATAAGGATGGCAACCTCGGACCTGTGTATGGGCAGCAATGGCGCTCATGGCCTACTGCCGATGGCTACCACATTGACCAAATCAGCGAGGTAGTAAAGTCCATCACCACTAATCCTGATTCGCGCCGCCATATTGTGTGTGCGTGGAATGTGGGGGAGCTCGACAAGATGGCCTTACCACCCTGCCACGCACTCTTTCAGTTCTATGTAGCTGAAGGCCGGCTTTCCTGCCAGCTCTACCAACGGAGCGCTGATGTGTTTCTCGGCGTTCCTTTCAACATTGCCTCCTACGCTCTGCTTACTATGATGGTTGCACAGGTATGCGGCTTGCAGCCCGGTGAATTTATACACAGCTTTGGCGACGCCCACTTATACCTTAACCATTTGGAACAAGTAAAAGAGCAACTTTCGCGCGATTGCCGTCAGTTGCCCACAATAAAAATAAATCCGAATGTAAAATCAATTTTTGATTTCAAATTTGAGGATTTTGTACTTGAAAATTACAACCCGCAC
>JAIRUB010000132.1 GCA_031254635.1 Prevotellaceae bacterium
CACCCTCTATGAGACAACTTAAGATCACAAAATCAATTACAAACCGTGAAAGCGCATCCCTTGACAAGTATTTACAAGAGATTGGCCGTGAGGAACTTATTTCTGTAGAAGAAGAAGTGGAATTAGCGCAGCGGATTAAACGCGGTGATCAGGAAGCTTTGGAAAAATTAACCAGGGCTAATTTACGTTTTGTGGTGTCGGTTGCTAAACAGTATCAAAATCAAGGACTTAGTCTGCCGGACTTGATTAACGAAGGCAACTTGGGTTTGATTAAAGCAGCCGAAAAATTTGATGAAACTCGTGGTTTTAAGTTTATTTCTTATGCGGTGTGGTGGATTCGGCAGTCTATTTTGCAGGCCTTGGCCGAGCAGTCACGCATCGTGCGCCTGCCGCTTAATCAGGTAGGTTCCTTGAATAAAATAAATAAGGCTTTTGCGAAGTTCGAGCAAGAACACGAACGCACGCCCTCGCCCGAAGAATTGGCCAATATTTTAGAAATTCCTCGTGAAAAAATCTCTGATACCTTGCGCGTATCCGGCCGCCACGTGTCGGTGGACGCTCCCTTTGTTGATGGCGAAGATAACAGCCTCTTGGACGTGTTGGTGAACAGTGATTCGCCCAACGCTGACAAGGGCCTGATTAATGAATCATTGTCGCGTGAAATCGACCGCGCCTTATCAACCCTTACGGAAAGGGAACGCGATATTGTGAAATATTTCTTCGGTATAAGTTCTCAGGAGATGACCCTTGAAGAGATTGGCGAGCATTTTGGGCTGACGCGCGAACGGGTTCGCCAAATCAAGGAAAAAGCCATCCGCCGCCTGCGCCACAGCACTCGCAGCAAACTGCTCAAAACATATTTGGGGTAGCTATTTGTCGTGAAGCGTAAGGCGGTTCGTCATTATTTTGTAGAAGATTGTTTTTTACCTACTTTCACCTATTTTCTACTGTTTTACCCTTTTCACCTTTCACCCCTTTACTTTCTATAACTCTCAACTCTTAATTTTTCATGAAAGACACTTATAAGGCAATAACTACCCCTGCAACCGGCGTTTTTAAAGATAAGGGCAGCAAGTTCCTTGCATTTGCCTTTCCTGTTGAAAATGAGACAGAAATAAAACAGCACATTCAACAATTAAAGAAAGAGTACTTCGACGCACGGCATCATTGCTACGCCTACCGATTGGGACTGAATGGCGAACTTTGGCGCGCCAACGATGATGGAGAACCTTCCTCTACCGGAGGAAAGCCCATTCTTGGCCAACTGCTTTCCTTGGAATTAACCAATGTGCTGGTTGTGGTGGTGCGCTATTTCGGCGGTATTCAACTGGGCGTATCTGGGCTGATTAATGCCTACCGTAGCGCTACCGCCGATGCTTTAGTACAGGCTCAAATAGTAGAAAAAGTAGCCAAAGAAATCTTGACGGTTAACTTTTCTTATCTTGATATGAATCAAATAATGAAATTAGTGAAGGAAGAAGAATTAGAAATCATATCGCAACATTTTGACAATGAGTGCAAAATAAAATTAGCAATACCCCTAAGTAAGAAAGACAAGATAGTCAGCGAATTAAGTTCACTAATTGCACGAATTTACACGAATTGCTAAAACTAATCATTAATCATTAAACATTAATCCATTGAAATAATGTTCGTTTTTTTGTTTTTATGATAATAAATTTGTATTTTTGAGCAAAATTATCAGATAATTTTTAACTAAAACAATAAATTTTATTCATTATGAAAATCGTACACAATTTTAATGCAGGACCCTGCGTACTTCCAAAAGATGCCATCAATGCCGGTATTGAAGCCCTGAAGGAATTCAAAGGCAGCGGTATGTCTGTAATCGAAATCTCTCACCGTACCAAAGACTGGGAGTCAACTATGGCTGAAAGTGTTGCCTTATGGCGCGAGTTGCTGAACATTCCCGACAACTACAAGGTTATTTTTGTAGGCGGCGGCGCTAGTTCGCAATTTATGATGGTGCCTTTTAACTTGCTCGAAAAGAAAGGCGCATACTTGGAAACCGGTGTATGGGCAAAAAAAGCATACGCCGAAGCTAAATTGCTTTATGGCGACAAAGCGGTAAAAGTAGCCTCTTCAGCCGATTTGAATTTCTCGTATATCCCAAAAGGATATGAAATTCCTAAGGATGCCGACTATTTTCACATTACTACCAATAACACTATCTACGGAACCGAAATTCATACAGACATCGACTCGCCGGTAACCTTGGTAGCCGATATGTCGTCCGACATTATGAGCCGTCCGATGGATGTAACGAAATATGGTTTGATTTATGGCGGTGCACAAAAGAATGTAGGCACAGCAGGTGTTACCTTCGTTATTGTTCGCGAAGATTTGTTGGGCAAGGTGAGCCATATTATTCCTACTATGGTTGACTATCGCACGCACATTAAAGAAGATTCCATGTTCAACACTCCTCCCGTATTCCCCATCCTGATAATGACTGAAACCTTGAAATGGGTAAAAGCTAATGGCGGTGTGGAAGCTATGTATAAGAAGAATATAGAAAAAGCAGCGCTGTTATATAATGAAATCGATCGCAATCCGCTGTTCATAGGTACAGCAGATAAGGAAGACCGTTCGTTGATGAATATTTGTTTTGTCATGAACAAGGGACACGAAGATAAGGAAGAAGCATTCATGGCTTTTGCTAAAGAACGCGGCATGGTGGGTATTAAGGGACACCGCTCCGTAGGCGGCTTCCGCGCTTCTACCTACAACGCCTGCCCGATCGAAAGCGTAAAGGCGCTGGTTCAATGTATGCAGGATTTTGGGGAAATGCACGCTTAAATTTAAACAAAAATGAAAGTACTTATCGCAACCGACAAACCGTTCGCCAAAGTGGCTGTTGACGGTATTCGTAAAATCGTAGAAGAAGCAGGCTACCAATTGTCCCTGCTCGAAAAATATACCGATGTCAACGACTTGTATAAAGCCGTTGTTGA
>JAIRUB010000163.1 GCA_031254635.1 Prevotellaceae bacterium
CTTCCTGTTTGGCGCTTTGGCATCTTTCGGATCGGTACTTACCCTCCCCGGTATTGCAGGTATTGTGCTCACGCTGGGTATGGCAGTTGATGCTAACGTGATTATCTATGAGCGAGTCAAGGAAGAACTGCGCGCGGGCAAGAGCCTGCGCATGGCGGTAACCGACGGTTATAAAAATGCTTATTCGGCCATTATCGACAGTAACCTTACCTCTCTTATTGTAGGTTGGGTACTCTTCTTCTTTGGTTCAGGACCCGTACAAGGCTTTGCTACCACTTTCGTAATAGGTATTATTACCTCCTTTATTACCTCTATCTTCGTTTCCCGCCTGATTTTTGAAGCCCGTTTAGCAAAGGGTAAGCATATTTCTTTCTTTAATAAATTTTCGGAAAATTTCTTAGCCAACACAAAAATTCCTTTTGTAAAAATTCGTAAGTATGCCTACATTGCTTCTGTTAGTGCAATAGTAATCTGTGTGGCTTTTATCCTCACTAAAGGCTTTTCTTTTGGTGTTGACTTTACTGGCGGCCGTACTTATGTGGTGCGTTTTGACCAGCAAGTATCGCTTAATGAGGTGCGAGCAGCTGTAGGTGTTGAATTTGAAGGTTCGTCTGAAGTAAAACAATTCGGTGCCGAAAGTTCGATAAAAATTACTACCAAATACATGATTAACGATGACTCGGCCGTAGCCGACAGCTTGGTTGACCGTAAACTCTACCATGCATTGAACGGTTTCTTCAAAGACGGTATTTCTGTGCCCGATTTCTTGTCAACCTTAGAAAACCCCAACGGTATTGTCAGTTCTGAAAAGGTTGGACCCACCATTGCTTCCGGCTTGAAACGCGCTGCGGTATTTGCAGTATTGATTTCCCTCTTTGGCATCTTTTTCTACATTGCCGCACGTTTCCGCAATTGGTACTGGGGCTTGGGAGGCTTGATTTCACTTGCGCACGACACGATTATTGTGTTAGGTTTTTACTCTATTTTCTCAGGAATACTGCCTTTCAATCTTGACGTGGACCAAGCATTTATTGCAGCGGTGCTTACGATTATCGGCTATTCTATTAACGACTCGGTGGTTATTTTCGACCGTATCCGTGAATACCGCACCCTCTTCCCGAAACGTGATTTGCGTTCTAATATTGACGAAGCATTGAACAGCACCTTATCGCGTACAGTAAATACCAGCGCATCCACGCTTGTGGTGTTGATTATGGTGGCTATCTTCGGCGGGGAAGTAATTCGCGGGTTTGCACTTGCATTGTCTATTGGCGTTGTTGTTGGTTCTTATTCCTCTGTATTTGTGGGTACGCCTGTTGTTTATGACTTTTATATCCGTAGGGAACAGAAGAAATTAGACGGCGCTAAGAAATAGATTTTGGAAACCGTTAAAGATATTTTTAAAATTGGCCACGGACCCTCCAGTAGCCATACTATGGGGCCCGGTAGGGCTGCCGAACGATTTAAATCGAAAAACCCAGCTGCTGCAAAATTTCAGGTTACCTTATATGGCAGTTTGGCTGCTACAGGTGTTGGCCACTTGACTGATAAGGCACTGCTGGATATTTTACGGTCCGAAAAAACCTCCTTAATATGGGAGCCGAAGGTATTCCTTCCTCAACATCCTAATGGAATAAAATTTGAAGCTTTTGATAATGCAGGCGCTCTTCTGAACGAGTGGACAACTTACAGCATTGGCGGCGGTAATATCAGCGACACTGGACAATGTACGCAAGGAGCCGATATTTATCCCCTGTCGAAAATGGCAGATATTCTCAAATGGTGCCAACAAAATGGTCGTACCTTTTGGGAATTTGTAAACTTATACGAAGAACCCGACTTATGGGATTATTTGGAAGAAGTATGGAAGGTGATGAAAGCAGCATTGTTGCGTGGACTTGATGAGGAAGGCGTCTTACCAGGGCCTTTGAACTTGCCTCGTAAAGCCTCGGCTTTTTTTACCCGTGCAAAAAGTTTTCATGGCAGCCTGCAACGCCGCGCCTTAGCTTTTTCTTATGCCTTAGCAGTAGCAGAAGAAAATGCCGGCGGCGGTTTGGTTGTTACCGCGCCTACTTGCGGCTCGTGCGGTGTTTTGCCGTCTGTTCTTTATAATTGTCATATCAATTACGAATTTTCAGAAAAGAAAATCTTGAAAGCCTTGGCCGCTGCTGGTTTGATTGGTAATATTATTAAGTCGAATGCCTCTATTTCCGGCGCAGAGGTGGGCTGTCAGGGCGAAATTGGCTCTGCTACCGCTATGGCCTCGGCTGCCGCCACGCAATTGTTTGGCGGCACAGTAGCACAAATCGAATATGCTGCAGCTATCGGCATAGAACACTTCTTAGGTCTAACCTGCGATCCTGTCTGCGGCTTAGTGCAAGTGCCTTGCATCGAACGCAACGCCTTTGGCGCTGCCCGCGCTATGGACGCCAGCATGTATGCCATCCTCACCGATGGACATCACTTGGTAAGTTTCGACACAGTAGTGGAAGCCATGAAACGCACCGGCCACGACATTCCCAGCATCTATAAGGAAACAGCAGAAGGCGGATTGGCCATCTTAATGAACAATGAATAATAAAGGGTGAAAGGAGTTAAGGGTAGTTATGGTAGAAAATGGATGGACATAAGAGAAAACAATTTTTGTCAACTTTTCTCAAATAAGCAAATAAGCAAAATCCATAATTCATAAATAATGATAAAGGTTGAACATATTACAAAAAGCTACGGCAATTTACAAGTGCTTAAGGGCATTGATGTAGCCATAGCCAAGGCGGAGTTAGTTACCATTGTAGGCCCCAGCGGCGCAGGTAAAACAACTCTGCTGCAGATTATGGGGACGCTGAGTCGTCCCGATACCGGCGAGGTATGGATTAATGGCACCTCCGTGTTTAGTCTTAACGATCGAAAGTTGTCCGATTTTCGTAACCAACATATTGGTTTTGTGTTTCAATTTCATCACTTATTGCCTGAATTTACGGCATTGGAAAATGTGTGTATGCCTGCCCTCATCGCCAAGCAATCACATACGGTTACGGTGAAACGTGCTAAGGATTTATTAGCTTTCTTAGGACTGAAAGACCGGTGGGAACATAAACCTAACGAGCTTAGCGGTGGTGAGCAACAACGTGTGGCCGTAGCCCGCGCCTTAATGAATAAGCCTGATGTGCTGTTAGCCGATGAGCCTTCCGGGAACCTTGATTCGGCCAATAAACAAGAGTTGCATCGTTTATTTTTCACCTTGCGTGATGAGTTGCAGCAAACTATTGTTATTGTTACGCACGATAAGGAATTAGCCGGAATGAGCGACCGTACCTTGACTATGAAAGATGGATGTATGGAGTGAGTCTTATGCAAACCAACTATTTTCGCTTTAAGCAATTTACCATACAGCAGTCGGATGTGCCCATGAGGATAAATACCGACGGGGTGATGTTGGGTGCGTGGGCTGATGTGCAGGGTGCTATACGCATATTGGACGTGGGTACTGGAACCGGCATTATTGCTTTGATGATGGCACAGCGCACAAACACAGCGCTTGTTGATGCGGTAGAAATAGACAAGGATTCG
>JAIRUB010000006.1 GCA_031254635.1 Prevotellaceae bacterium
TTAGTGAGTGACAATCCAACGAGTTTAACAATATCTCCAACCCATAAATGTAGCGCAGCCTGCTACAATTGTTGTCTGAGTTGTTCTCCGAATATTAAACATATAATGCCTTTTAAACGAATAAAGTCGCATATAGATGAGGCATTGCAAACGTACCCAAGCATAAAAATTGTAATTCTAACCGGTGGAGAATGTTTTTTATTAGGAAAAGATTTGGAGCGGGTAATTGAATACATACGTGAAAAGGGGCGACTGTCAAGGGTTGTAACAAATGCTTATTGGGCTAAGGATTATGACTCGGCTGTAAAAAAATTGAGCACATTAAAGACAGCAGGGTTAACGGAATTTAATATTAGCACAGGGGATAATCATCAACAATTTGTCCCATTTCAGTATGTTGCTAATGCAATAGAGGTTGCTCTTTTTTTAAATATTTCACCTGTAGTAATTGCCATTGAAGCGCACCCCAATTCAAAATTTACCCGTGCAAATATTGAGCAGATTGATAAATTTAAAGAAAGTATAGAAAATAAAAAAATAACAATTATAGAAGGCGCTTGGATGAACTTTGTGAATAATGCGGATAATATTCCGGATAATAAAATATGCACAAATGTAATATCGGGACGGTGTGAATATCTCTTTCACGGGATTACTATTAACCCGTACTCACAAATGCTGGCTTGTTGCGGCTTAACGGTTGAGTACAATCCTTATTTGAAACTTGGAGATTTGACCCGAAACACATTGGCAGATTTACATGAAAAACAATTTGAGGATTTATTTAAATTATGGTTGTACGTTGACGGTCCCAAACATATCTATGAATGTATCCAAAAGAAAAAGAAAAGCGCTCTCGAAAAATTTCCACATAAATGTGCTTACTGTATGGAAATAATTAAAAACGAAGAAAACATCTCTATCTTAAAAACCTGTATAAAAAAAGAACTTCCAAGTATTTTATCACGTATCAATCTTTTAAAAGCCTTATAATTATGAAACAATTATTCAAGGCAAAGGAGTCGAACAGGGAATTTTTCGGGTTAATAAGGAGGAGCTTTAAGCCTTAGTAATTGCGCATTTAGAGAAATACTATAGCTTTGAATAAGCATAAAAAGAAATTTTCAATTTTCAACTCCTAACTATCCTAATCACCAGCTCTCGCAGCAGCTCCCCGTCATCGGCAGCTCCCTTGTTCCAGCCCTTGCTGCGCGCATCATACTCGCGGATGAGGCGAATAACCTCCACCGTTTTCCCCGGAGGATAATTACGCGCTGCTGTTTTATATTCCGATATAAAAAAAGGCGTAACCCCCATCTCCGATGCTAAGGCATAATCGTTGATGCCGGGTTGATTACGTTGAATTAAATGCAGTTTTAATAATTTGAGAAAATGCCCGAAGAGCGTGCTGAGCGTTATCACCATAGGATACTCTTTGGGATTTTTGCGAAAATGTTCAACAATCAGCATGGCTTTTTTTGTGTTGCGGACATTGAGTGCCTTGTTCAACTCAAAAACATTATACTCCCGGCTGATGCCAATATTTTTTTCAATATGCTCGGCTGTGATTTTGCTACTCCCTTCCGGCAGTAAGGTGAAAAGCTTGTCGAGTTCATTAGCTATTCTGCTCAAATCGGCGCCTATGTGCTCGAATAGTATCTGTGCAGCATCGGGCGTAATCTCGCATTTTTTCCCTTTTAGGTAATTCTTAATCCAATCTACTGTTTCGTTCTCGTAGAATTGGACAGTTTCTAATACTTCCCCTGCTTTATCCACCGACTTGTATAGCGCCTTACGCTTGTCTACCGACTTGTACATAAAACACAACACCAAAATAGTGCTGGCTAAGGGATTTTTTGTATATACCTCTAAACTTTCAAAGTCTTTCAGTTGTTGAGCTTCCCTAACGATTATCACTTGTTTGTTGCTCATCATCGGGTAACGGCGAGCGGTTTCGATTACCTGCGTCACGCTAATATCTTTACTACCATAAAGCATTAATTGATTGAAACCGCGTTCCTCGGGCGTTAGGATATTATTCGCCATATAATCGCTGAGGAGGTCTATATAGTAAGGTTCTTCACCCATGAGCAGATATATCGGCTTATAGACTTTCTTCTTCAGGTCCGACAAAATACGCTCATAAGCAGCGATGGTATCTTTAGCGTAAATCTTAGCCATAGTTTAGATACCGGTATAGGTTTGAGGGCTAAGCGCTATCAATTCCTGCTTAACGCTGTTGCTAATATCCAACCTTTCCACAAAGGTACGGATACTTTCGCGGGTGATAGCCTCGTTGGTGCGTGTTAGTTCCTTTAGAGTTTCGTAGGGATTAGGATAAGCTTCGCGGCGAAGTATAGTCTGGATGCCCTCGGCCACTACCGCCCAGTTGGCTTCTAAGTCGCGCTCCATAGCCGTCGTATTCACTATAAGTTTGTTCAGGCCTTTGAGTAACGAATTTAAGGCAATAATGCTGTGGGCTATGGGAACGCCTATGTTACGCAGCACAGTACTGTCGGTAAGGTCGCGCTGAAGGCGCGATACAGGCAGTTTGGCCGATAGGTGTTCAAACAGCGCATTGGCAATAGCTATATTACCTTCCGCATTTTCAAAATCGATAGGATTAACCTTGTGCGGCATAGCTGATGAACCTACTTCCCCTTTTTTTATTTGTTGTTTGAAATAATCCATCGAAATATAGCTCCACATATCGCGCGACAGGTCGAGTAGGATGGTATTGATGCGCTTCAAGGCATCAAAACAGGCTGCAAGGTTATCGTAGTGCTCAATTTGTGTGGTATAATGGGAGCGCGATAATTGCAATTTTTTATTAACGAAATTATCGGCAAATTCAATCCATTCGATATTTGGATAAGCAACTGTGTGGGCGTTGAAATTGCCTGTGGCGCCGCCGAATTTGCCAGAAAAAGGCACAGCGTTAAGCAAACACAATTGTTTGTTGATTCGTTCTACAAATACCATCATTTCCTTGCCCAAGCGGGTAGGGGAGGCGGGTTGTCCGTGGGTACGCGCTAACATAGGAATAGCTGCCCAGTCATCAGCCAATGCTTTTATCTTATCAATAAATTGCTGCAACAATGGTAAATAAATGTTTTCCAAGGCTTCTTTTAGGCTGAGCGGTACGGCTGTGTTGTTGATGTCCTGCGAGGTTAGCCCGAAATGAAGAAATTCACGATAATCCTGCAATCCTCTTTCGTCAAAACATTTTTTTAGAAAATATTCTACTGCCTTTACATCGTGATTGGTAATGCTTTCGGTTTGTTTGATTTCCAACGCTTGTTTGAGCGTAAACTGAAGATAAATGTTGCGAAGTGCTGCAACTTCCGTTTTCTTTATGTCTTTAAGTTGAGGCAGCGGAATTTCGCAAAGCGCTATGAAATATTCCACTTCCACCAACAGGCGATAGCGGATAAGGGCAAATTCGGAAAAATAATTCGACAAATCAGCTATTTGCGACCGGTAACGGCCATCAATCGGTGATATGGCGGTAAGTGTTGTTAAATCCATAAGCCATCTGCATTAATCTACAAAGATAGAAAATTTTTTTGTATCTTTGCGGCTCTTTAATATTTTTAAGAAATCTTTATGGTGCTGATAGATAAAATTGATGCCCCCTCCGACTTGCGTAAGTTATCTGTTGCGGAATTAACGGAATTGTGTGCCGGTTTGCGGGAATTGATTATTAATGCCTGCGCTGAAAATCCGGGACATATAGGGGCAAGTTTAGGAGTAGTGGAACTATCTGTTGCTCTGCATTATGTATTTGATACTCCAAACGATAAGCTAATTTGGGACGTAGGGCATCAGGCTTATGCGCATAAAATTCTTACAGGTCGGCGGGATGTTTTTCACACTAACCGATGTTATGGTGGCATCAGTGGTTTTCCGCGGCGTTGCGAGAGTGTTTATGACCCTTTCGGGGGCGGCCATTCCTCGGTGAGTGTATCGGCAGCCTTGGGTATGGCCGTAGCAGCCCGTATGCAAGGGGTTAAGCAACAAACTATTGCTATAATCGGTGACGGTGCTATGACTGGTGGCTTAGCCTTCGAGGGCTTGAATAATGCTGGTGACCGGAAAGAAAATTTGTTGGTAATACTTAATGATAATAATATTTCTATCGACAAAAATGTGGGCGCCCTGCATCGGTACCTGATGAAACTCACGCTTTCATCAGGTTATAATCGTGCCAAAAAACAGGTATGGAATATACTGGGGCAGAATTTTATTCGTCGGGGAATTCAGAATTTTGTCAATACTACCAAATCGGCTATTTTCAAGCGGAGTAATCTTTTTGAAGCCTTGGGCTTTCGCTATTTCGGCCCTATCGATGGGCATGATACTGCACGGTTGGTAAGGGCGCTTTCAGCATTAAAAAAAATTGAGGGTCCAAAATTATTGCATATAATTACCAAAAAAGGCAAGGGATATCAACCTGCAGAAGATAACCAAACAACCTGGCATGCTCCCGGATTATTCAATAAAAATACAGGAAAGCGCATTAAAGAAGTCGGAGAGCCTGCGCGTTATCAGGATGTCTTTGGCGAAACGATGATAGACTTGGCTAATCAAAACGAAAAAATAGTGGGTATTACGCCCGCCATGCCTACGGGCTGTTCTTTGAACATGATGATGGAAGCTATGCCCCACCGCGCCTTTGATGTAGGTATTGCCGAAGGACACGCGGTAACTTTTGCAGCAGGCTTGGCAGCGCAAGGATTGCTGCCTTTCTGCAATATTTATTCTTCCTTCATGCAGCGCGCCTACGACGAGGTAATTCACGATGTGGCGCTGCAAAATTTGCAGGTAGTCTTCTGTCTTGATCGCGGCGGATTGGTGGGCGAGGACGGTGCTACGCACCACGGTGCTTATGATTTGGCTTATTTCCGCTGTATTCCGAATATGGTAGTAGTAGCGCCAATGAACGAGATAGAGTTGCGCAATATGATGTACACTGCACAACTGCCCGACAGAGGCCCCTTTGTTATCCGTTATCCTCGTGGTTCAGGTGTTGGTTTAGATTGGCAACATCGGCCTTTCGAAAAGATAGCAGTGGGTACTGCTCGCAAATTATGCGACGGAGACACCATAGCCTTGTTATCGGTAGGCGACACAGGCAATACTGCGGCTAAGGCTATTAAGCGATTGGCGGCTGAGGGCATTGCTGTGGCACATTATGATATGCGTTTTGTAAAACCCATTGATGAAGCGGTATTGCACGATGTAGGCAAAAAATATAAGCAGGTTATAACCTTGGAAAATGGCGCTATAATTGGAGGATTTGGCAGCGCGGTGACAGAGTTTTTTACTGCTCACGGCTATCTCTTGCCGGTAACCCGTATAGGCATCCCCGATCGTTTCGTAGAGCATGGCACCCTTGCCCAGTTACACGCTGAATGTGGTACCGATGAGGCGGGTATTTACCGTACCTTGTTAAAGATAGCAAGAGACTAAGAGATTAGGGGTGAAAGGTACGAAAACACGAAGAGTGTTATAAATTTATGATTGAATAACTCATAATCACTTTATAACTTTATAAACTTGTAACTCATAAACCGCATCACTCTTCACGCTTAACGATAGCTTACAAATCGTCCAAAGGGCTTTTGACACTACCCAATTGACGATTGCTCACCTTAGCATAAATTTCAGTAGTTTTTATATCTTTATGTCCTAATAGTTTTTGGATAAAAAACATATCTGTTCCGCATTCTAACAAATGAGTGGCATAACTATGCCGCAGTCCATGAATGCCCACCGATTTATTAATTTTTGCTTTTTGCATAGCATTTTTAAAAACAGCCTGCACGCTGCGAATGGAATATTGACCACCATATTGACCCTCAAATAAATATGTTTTAGGATGATAATTGCGGTAATAGCTCCGCAAATCGTCAAGTATGGATGAGGGAAGGGTTACATAGCGGTCTCTTTTACCCTTAGCGCTTTCGATATGCACCAGCATTCGTTGGCTATCAATGTCGATAATTTTCAGGTTCACAACTTCACTCACACGCAAGCCCATTCCGTAGCACAATTTGAGCATAAGTAATTGTTTAAGATTGCCCACTTTGGTGAAAAGTTTAGCGATATCATTTTTATTAAGCACTTTGGGCAATGATTGTCTCTTTTTGGGACGAGGAATTTCTTCAAAAAAAAGTTTGTCATGATGCAGCACTTGTTCAAAGTAAAATTTTATAGCATTTAGTCGGCTGTGTATAATATTTTCTGAAAGTTTTAGTTTAGTTACACAATACAAAAGATAAGCCCGCATGCGTTCAGGGGTTAGCGTATTTACGGGTGTATCTTTGAGCAGGTAGAGCAGTTGTGCAAATTCGGTGCAATAGATTTTGATAGTATTTGGGCTGTAGGCTTTGAGTAAAAGCAATTCGTTCATCCGTTTAAGAGCAACTTGATTTATCGGATGAATTTGTTTGAAAACGGTTTTCCCCGGTTCTGTTTTGGCTATCATACCTAACTCTATTCTAATATATTTTAAATCAGGAAGATACCAGCATCTTTTTGAAACACTCCACTTGGCTGTAGAAAATTTTTCTCTCAACTCTTTTAGTTTTAAAGAATTGTAGCTGAAATGTGTAAAAATGACATTTTTATTATGATGAGAGCCAATTAAAAATTGGTAATTTTCAGGGTTGAACGGCATGCGTATTTTTAATATTTTTTAAATATGTTTTTGCAAAGTTATGAAAAAAATATACAAATTACGCATCCAAAATCACAAAATAATGTTCTGTGTATAAATATTTTCAAAAAAGCGTTGTAGATTCAAAAAAAATGCGTATACTTGCGTATATTTCGGCGTTGTGGGCAAGCCGCGAGCACTAGAATAAGTTGACAAAAAAAGTCAAACACTTTTGCTCGGCAAGACAATTTTGTTCATCGTGAGATAAAGAAGCGCGTGGATTTGAGAATCGCTTG
>JAIRUB010000029.1 GCA_031254635.1 Prevotellaceae bacterium
CTTTCGAGCGTTATAGCTATACTCTTGCTGAAAACGCTTTCTACATTCTATACAACGCCAACATTGGATGCCATTGGCCCTGTGACCATTCTTTTGAAGATTTTTGCTGCCGCAATGCGAACATAAAATGTTTTGCTTATGCTCCATGGTTTTTTTGCCGCAAAAATACAAAATTCATTCAATTTGTGCCATGACCCCGCTAAAAACCAATCCCCGCAGGGGGAAAGAGAACAGCGCATAAGGTCAGGCGGCTTGGCAATTGGATGGCAGTAGGGTTTGATTTTCAAAAGATTTTCACTATCTTTGCAATGTTACGTTTTCAACTCAACATAATAGATAGTCGTTTGCTCGGCACAAAGTACGCAGTAGGCAGTACGCAATGGGGCAATAATTTTCAATTTGTCGGCAGCCTTCGTGTGGTCTTCGTTCCAACAAGAACAGGCGCAGAAGTAGTGCAAGTAAATGCCTATTATCCCTTTGGAGCGCCCACCGCAGCGTTAGGTTTTAATAATCCTAATTATAACAACCGCTACCTCAGGGAAGGAAAAGAATACATTAGCGACCATAGTTGGAACAAGTATGATTTTGAAGCAAGGGCGTTTTGTTCGTGGACAGGGGGAAACCTCACTCACTCATCACTTCTTACCCCTCACAGTAAAATATTTTCAACTTATTAACACTTGGGTGTTGATATTTCAAAAAAATATACTACCTTTGCAGCCCCTTAATTTTAGGGGGAATCGCAACATATTAACAGTATTAACTTAAAAATCAAGAAAGTGGATACACTAAGTTACAAAACCGTATCGGCCAACGCAGCTACCGTTACCAAAGAGTGGGTGCTGATTGATGCCACGGATCTTGTGTTGGGACGCCTTGCATCGCAAGTAGCTCTGCTACTGCGCGGTAAACGCAAGGCCAACTATACCCCTCACGTGGATTGCGGTGATAATGTGGTTATTATCAACGCTGAAAAAATCCGCCTTACGGGTAAGAAGTTAACCGACAAGGTGTACGTACGTCACACTGGCTATCCCGGCGGACAGCGTTTCGCCACTCCTCAGGAGTTGTTGAAACGTAAGCCTCACGCCGTAGTAGAGGAAGCTGTAAGAGGCATGCTTCCGAAAAACCGTCTTGGTGCCGAGTTATTCCGCAACCTATATGTATATGTAGGCCCGGAACACAAGCATCAGGCGCAAACCCCCAAATTAATTAATTTTAACGAACTTTAAGAACGCGCATGGAAGTAATTAATGCACTTGGAAGAAGAAAATCAGCTATTGCCCGCGTTTATGTGAGCCCCGGCAAGGGCGCTATCATTATTAATGATCGCCCCCTGGAAACTTACTTTCCGATGGACATACTGCAGTACATTGTTAAGCAGCCGCTCGAACTGACCGGTACTACCGCCAATTTTGACATCAAGGTAAATCTTGATGGCGGCGGAGCCAAAGGCCAGGCCGAAGCCCTTCGCTTAGCTATTGCACGCGCATTGTGTGAAATCGACAAAGAAACACACCGTCCGGTATTAAAAGCCAACGGTTTGTTAACCCGCGACCCCCGCGAGGTGGAACGTAAGAAACCAGGCCAACCCGGCGCCCGCAGACGCTTCCAATTCAGCAAACGTTAATCGTTACCTGATTTTTGCACGGAAAGGGTTTTGTAAATCTATAATGAAAAATGAAAGGGTAAAGGGTAAAAAGATACAAGGTAAAGGGATTTAAAAATTCAATAACTTTACAAACTTTCAACTCATAACTAATAATTCATAAATCATAAGGTTGCCCTTCCGCGGAAAACCAAACGGATTAGCACTGCTACTACCGCTTGGTTGATGTAAAGAGTCCACGAATGACACAAAGTAGTTATTTCGTAAAAAAGAAAAAATTTAAAATGTAAAAGAAAAAACATGTCAAAAACCAATTTCCAAGAATTACTTGATGCAGGTGTACACTTCGGCCATAAAAAACGTAAATGGTCTCCGAAAATGGCTCCGTACATTTTTATGGAAAAGAACGGTAACCACATTATCGACCTGCATAAAACCGTTATCAAAATAGACGAGGCTGCTAACGTAGTTCGTCAATTAGCTCGCTCAGGACGCAAAGTGCTGTTTGTAGCTACCAAAAAACAGGCCAAGGATATTGTTGCCGAAAAAGCAAAATCGGTGAATATGCCCTATGTTACGGAACGCTGGCCGGGTGGTATGCTTACCAATTTTCCGACTATCCGTAAAGCCGTAAAAAAGATGAATACCATCGACAAGATGATTACTGACGGCTCTTTCGAAACCCTTGCCAAACGCGAGCGGCTTCAAGTTACCCGTCAACGTGCCAAGTTAGAAAAGAACCTCGGCTCCATAGCCGATCTCAACCGCTTGCCCGCCGCCTTGCTCATTGTTGATGTGCAAAAAGAAAATAACGCCGTTAAAGAAGCTAATCGTTTGAACATTCCGGTAATTGCCATGGTTGATACTTGCTGCGACCCAACCCCGATTGATTTTGTGATTCCGGCCAACGATGATGCTGCTACTTCTATTGCATTAGTAATGGATATAATGTGTAAGGCTATTGAAGAAGGAAATGCCGAACATCGCCAGGAAAAAGAAAAAACCGGCGCCGCTCAAGGCAAAGATAAGGAGGGAAGCGAAACTGCCGAAGGAGGAAAAAGACTTCGCAGCCGTAGAAATAAAATTGAAGGAACTGAAAAAATAGAAGAGGAGTAAAATTATGGAAATAAAAGCTGCTGATGTAGCAAAATTGCGCCAAATGACCGGCGCGGGCATGATGGATTGTAAAAACGCCTTGGTAGATGCTGTCGGCGATTTTGAACGTGCCCAGGAAATTATCCGTGAAAAAGGTAAACTTGTAGCCGCAAAGCGCGCCGACCGTGAAACCACTGAAGGCGCTGTAATAGCTAAGGTTTCAGCCGACTATAAAAAGGCAATTTTGGTTGCCTTAGGTTGTGAAACCGATTTTGTAGCCAAAAATGCCGAATTTCAGGCGCTGGCTAATAGTATTGCCGATGCCGCCCTTGTAGTATTCCCCACCGATATGACCGGCCTTATGGCTACTCGCGTTGGCGGAACAACCATAGAAGAGTTGGTTACCCAACAAACTGGGAAAAGCGGTGAAAAACATGCTGTTCCTTACTATGCAGCTATTGAAGCCAATTATATAGCCAACTATATCCACACCAATGGTAAGTTGGCTACCATTGTTGGTTTCAACAAACAGGTAAGTAACGAAGCTGGAAAAGATATCGCTATGCAAATTACAGCTATGGCTCCCGTATCATTGAGCAAAAGCGATTGCCCACAAGATCTGGTTGAAAAGGAATTGGAAATTTACCGTGAGCAAATTAAACAAGACCCCAAAATGGCCGGTAAACCTACCGATATGATTAATAAAATTGCCGAAGGTAAATTAGGTAAGTTTTTCAAAGAAAACACCCTCGAAGAGCAAATTTTTGTAAAGGATGGTAAAATCACCGTTACCGAATATTTGAAAGCTGTTGACCCCGAAGCAAAGGTTACTGTTTTCCGCCGTTTCTCTTTGAACGATTAAGCAATACTAAGCATTTTAACGAACACTATTTGATAAGAAGAGCGCCTGAGCAATCAAGCGCTCTTTTATTGGAGCCATATATCGGCCATCTATGAGCGGCACAATTCAAAACGCACTGATTATAAACAATAAACCAACCCAACAACCTTTTAGCTACAAATAGTGAATAAAAAGCTCCAATACATTATTGGTTGACAATCTGTAAATTATAAAACCTATAATCTATAACTCGCTATTCGTTAAGGATAACAAATTAAACTGAAATATTACCATAAGAGCGCAAAGTAATGAAAATATAACTACCTTTGCACGATTTTAAGAGACTAAGTGATAATGAACAACAACTTTCCCTCCACCTTACAAAATATGCTTTACCAAAGCGTGGAACAATTCGGCACACGTGATGCCATAGCCTTTGTTGATGGCGAAAAAATCAATTACAACGATTTTTACAGTCGTGTTTACGACCTGCAAAATTTATTGATATCAAAAGACATACATCCGGGCGACCGGATTGCCATTCTAAGCCATAATTCCCCGAACTGGGGCATAGCCTATTTCGCCATTGCCACCATGGGGGCAATAGTTGTTCCTCTGATGCCCGATTTTTCGACTTACGAATTGGGAACTATATTGAATCATGCAGAGTGTAAAGCGGTTTTCGTATCAAAACGACTCGAAGAAAAATTGGCAAAAATTGAAAACAAACTTTTCGGTTATGCTATTATCCTCGATGATTTATTATTTTCGAATGTAACCCCGTCGGCTTTTGCTGCAGCTAATGCACACTTTTGTCAACCCGAAGATTTGTTAGCAATTATTTACACATCGGGAACCTCCGGCAAATCAAAAGGAGTAATGCTAACCCACAAAAATCTGATGAGGCAATTGGAAATGGCGCACGACATTCAACCGGTTCAACAGGAAGATGTTTTTTTATCAATTCTACCCTTATCACATACTTACGAAAACAGCCTGGGCTTTTTATTGCCTATATTGGCCGGCGCAGCCATCAATTATTTAGACAAATTACCTACGCCTTCAGTACTATTGCCCGCCTTGCAAACAGTGCGTCCCACCTATTTGCTCACAGTGCCGCTCATTATTGAAAAAATCTTTCGCAGCACAGTGTTGCCCCAATTGCGTAAAACCACGTTGAAACGTACTTTATACGCTATTCCCTTCATGCGTAAACTCATGCATAGGAAAGCCGTTTCCATACTGTATGAAAAATTCGGCGGGCGCCTTGTTTTCTTCGGTATAGGCGGAGCTAAACTCAACGACCGGGTAGAGCAATTCCTAAAAGACGGACGTAAGATTCCATACGCTATCGGCTACGGACTCACGGAAACGGCACCCTTAGTTTCGGCTGCCATGGCACACAGCAAGCATTTCCAATCGGCCGGATTTCCACTCAAGGGTGTTCAGGTACGCATCAACAAGCCAAAAAATGGCGAAGGCGAAATTTGGGTAAAAGGCGATATTGTGATGAAAGGTTACTACAAAGACCCTGCAGCTACAGCCGAAGTATTGGTTGATAATTGGTTCCGCACGGGCGACCTTGGCAAATTCGACTCTCGTGGCCGATTACATATCAAGGGCCGGTTAAAAAGCGTAATTTTAGGACCTAACGGCGAAAATATTTATCCGGAAGAAATAGAGACCCTTCTCAACAGCTATGGCGGAGTAGCAGAATCGTTAGTGGTAGAGCGCAAGGGGCGCTTAGTGGCTATGGTACATATTAACCGCGAAGAATTGGAAAAGCAATATGCAGCCATAAAAGAGGAGTGGGCACAGAAGAAACAAGAGTTCAAACAATATATGGAAGAAAAGTTAGAAGAAATGTGCGAGGAACTTATTCATTATGTAAACGAAAGGGTACGTAGTTTTTCACAACTGTATATGGTTGAAGTAATTTCGGTTGAATTTGAAAAAACCGCCACGCAGAAAATAAAAAGGTATTTGTATAAGTAGAATTTATTTGCTTATTGTTGTGAAAAATAAAGAATTAAGCGATTTATGAGCTATGAGTTGTTCTAATCCTTAAAATTTTCGGTCTAAAAACGACGAAATTTAGATTTTATTTTTACCTTTGTAAACAATATTGTTAGGAATAGCCTTTTTTGGGACTCGTAACATATTACAAACTATAAAACCTAATATCAGATGAAAAAATTACTGTTATTTATCTTGACA
>JAIRUB010000059.1 GCA_031254635.1 Prevotellaceae bacterium
TCGAAAAGGCAGTCATTACTGTAGAAGCCAAATGGGGAAATAGCCGCCGCGGTGTCCCTAATTACAATGTAATGACCGACCCTGCCATGTATTACGAAACCTTGTACCAATCGTTGTATAACGCACGTATTTACAATGGTATGAATGCTTCTGATGCCTACGCCTACGCCGATGCCAATATCTTTGGTAACGCCGGGGCCGGTTATCAAATGTACACCATTCCATACGGCGAACGTTTTATGGGTACTAACTTCAAGATAAATCCTAACGCAGTGCTGGGTTACCAACAAGGCGATTTCTATTATTATCCCGACAATTGGGAAAAGAACAGTTTGCGTACTGATAATCTCCGTCAGGAGTATAGTGTGCAAATAGCCGGTGGTGGCCAACAAGCCTCTTATTTCTTGTCGGCAGGTTACTTAGACGACCCGGGGTTGGTGAACGGTTCCGGTTTCGAACGCTATACTTTAAGAGGTAAGGTAGATGCGCAGGTAACAGACTGGTTGAAAGCAGGCGCCAATATTTCCTACGCTTTGTCCAACTACAAAAACCCCGATTCCCAAACATCCTGGGGCAGCACCGGCAACGTGTTTTATACCATGAATACCATGGCGCCTATCTATCCTTTTTTTGTAAGAAATGCCGATGGTTCGCTTAGAATAGACAATAACGGATGGCATGTATATGATACCGGTAGCAATACCGACTTTTTACGTGGAGGCGGTGCGCCGCGCGGTAACAATGCAATTAACTTATTGTTGGACGAAAATTACGACTATACCGATTATATAAACAGCAACTTTTATGTAACCTTGCAGCCGATTAAAGAATTGCAAATTACCGCACGAGTTGCTCCTGCCGTGTCGAACGATAGAAGTATGTCGTCGAGCAATATGTTCTACGGAAGCCCTACTGTTGATGGAATGGTATCTGTGGAACACTTGCGCAGGTTTATCGTGAATCAGCAATACTTGGCAGATTTCAAAACTACAATTGCCGAATCGCACCATCTGCAAGTATTAGCCGGTTTCGAAAATTATATAATGAAATTGCAAAGTCTTTCGGGTCGAAACTCTTTTATGTATAGTCCGTTTATTTACGAATTGGACAATTGCTTTGGAGCTGAACCAACGAACCTCAATGTGGGTTCGAGTACCGAAAACTACGCTACCGCAGGATTTTTGGGCCGTTTGCAATACGACTACGATATGAAATATATATTCAACGCTTCGCTGCGCCACGAGGGTTCGTCACGTTTTGGCCCGACTAAGCGCTGGGGTACTTTCTGGAGCGTAGGCGGCGCATGGCTGATTACCAAAGAAGACTTCATGGTCAGTACGGCCAATTGGTTGGACGAACTAAAACTCAAAGCCAGTTACGGAACGCAAGGAAACGAACAGATAGGAAACTACTATGCATGGAGAGATATGTATCTTATTACCTATAACAACGAGACCGGCGAATATTCCAAAACACTTTCAATAGTAGGAAATTCCGCATTGACATGGGAAGCGCAAAAATTGTTCAATGTAGGTGTTGAATTTTCGACCTTCGAACAACGGTTTTCCGGAGGTGTTGACTTTTTCGTCCGCACTAACACTGATATGTTGTTTAATTTGCCAATGCCTCTTAGCGCAGGTTTTGCCAGTTTTCCGACAAATATTGGTTCAGTTCGGGCTTCCGGTATAGAAATAGACTTAAATGGCGAAATTTTCAGAACCGACAAAATTTTATGGACGGTGGCTGCCAATATCACCCATGTGAAGTCCAAAATTTTGGACTTGCCTGAAATATATAAGATAAATGGTGGTATCAAAGGCTCCAGTTCTATTTATAAAGTAGGCGGTTCTTTAACCCAAGGATGGATGCAACGTTATGCAGGTGTTGATCCCACTACAGGCCAAGCGCTGTATTACTTAGACCCTGAAAACGGTGATTTTACAGAAACTACTGATTATTCTATTGCCAAACAAACCGATGTTGGCGACCTTAGTCCTGACCTGTATGGCGGTTTGAGTACAAATATAGAATATGACTTCGGCTATGGTACCTTTGACTTGGGTATCCAATTTACCTACCAATTGGGCGGAAAAGCCTATGATGGTACTTACCAGGAATTGATGCACACTGGTAAACAGGGCGGACGCAACTGGCACATGGATATTTTGAATGCCTGGACGCCAACCAATCCAAGCGCAACTATTCCCCGTATTGCTTCATCGGACGATAACGACCAACAAGTAAGCGACCGATGGTTGACTTCAACCAGTTTCTTGAGTTTGAACAACATAACCTTAGGCTACACCTTGCCGAAATCTGTTACGAAAATATTGCAAATCAGCAAGGCGCGCTTATATGTATCGGGAGACAATTTGTGGATGCTGAGCGCACGGAAAGGCTTTGACCCGCGTCAAAGCCAAAATGCATTAGGTAGAGGAGTTGGTATTTCTACTACTTCCGGTAATTACATATATAGCCAAATGCGCGTTTTGTCGGGCGGTATTTTAATTACCTTTTAATTAATAATAGAAAAATTACACATTATGAAACATAAATATATAATAATAACAGTTTTTACAATTCTATGCTTTACCTTTCCGTCATGCGTAGATTTTGACAAGCATTACGAAGGCGAAGCACAGGATCTCAGTCAAATAGAAGATACCGAAAACGCTGTTCCGGCAAGAGCCGAAGCTGCGCTCAATGGTATGTATGCGCTTTTAGGACGCCCCGGTGTTTGTTTTCCGAAAAACGACCCACTTAGAGCCGATGACTTTGGATATCCGGCATTGGCTTTAAGCCAAGACATCAATGCCGGTATTATCATTACCGAAGTCTCTGGTTACGACTGGTTTTCGGTATGTTCTGAGTTCTCCGACAGAATCCCCAATTACGCCAATCCAACGATGCGTTATAGTTTACCCTATAAAGTAATTTTTGCAACCAAAGGGGTGTTGGACGCAATATCCGACGACACGGATAGCCCGGATGCGATAGCTAGAAGAGGACAGGCAAAAGCCATGCGCGCTTGGGCCTATCTCTCGTTAGCTCCTTATTTTCAGTTCCGTTATGCTTTAGACCCCTCTGCGCTTTCGGTACCGATTACTGTTCCTGGCTCGGATCTGAACAACAATCCACGTGCGTTGCTTGAGGATCTGTATGCATACATTTTGGAGGACCTGGACAACGCTATTGCCGATTTGGAAGGTTTTGTACGCCCCCACAAAGGCCAAATTGTCCAAAGTGTGGCCTACGGCTTGCGTGCAAGAGCCTATATGTATATGGAAAAATGGGTGGAAGCTGCTGCCGATGCCGAAAAAGCGTTGATTGGATATACTCCTTATTCTATAACAGAAGTGAGTACGCCGACCTTTTATGAGTCCTCACATAAGAGTTGGATGTGGGGAATTATATTGCCGAGTTCCTTGATAGGAGAGACCCTCCTTTCCTGGCCTTCGCAAATAGGTTCTTTCTCAGGTAGCGCCTACACTGCCTATGCGGTTTACAGGCAGATAAACAAACGGCTGTACGATAAAATTTCTGATACCGATGTCCGCAAGGGCTGGTGGCTGAACGAAAGTAAACAATCCCCCCTGCTTAATGGCTTGTGTTGGGAACCAACTACTATTGGAGGTGTTGTTTATACTGCTTGCGATCAAGATATTGTGGGTTTAGTAATACCTGATACAAAAATAGCAATGCCGGCTTATAGCAATGTAAAATTCGGACAACGCCGCGGCATAGGCAGCCCTTACAACGAAGGAGACTGGTGCATGATGCGCGCCGAAGAAATGATTCTCATTCGAGCAGAAGCGCTCTACAAATCCGGACAACAAGCATTAGGTCAAGCCGTGTTAGTAGATTTTGTTACTACCTATCGTGATCCGAGTTACACCTTGGTCGGTAATTTTGAAAATGAAGTATGGATGCAACGCCGTATCGAATTATGGGGCGAAGGGTTTGCAATGGCTGATGCTATGCGCCTTGGCAAAAATATTGTTAGATTCGTACAAGGGCAACCTACCAACGTACCTGAAGACTATCGGTTCAATATAGCAGCTAACGACCCCTGGTTGCTCCTGCGCTTTGTGAATGCCGAGCTTAGCAACAATATGGGTGTAGTACAAAATACAGGCGGCTCGCAACCTAATCCTGGCGACGGCGGCGGCCTTACCGATGGCTTGTAATAAATTAAATTACAGAATATTAAATTAAATATTACAAAAACATGAAATCTATAAATAAATTTCTATCATTATTAACAGTATTAGCTGTTACTTTGTGGGCCTGCGAAGATAATACAGAACGTACCCTTTCTCCGGAAGCAAATCCCAACAGCCCTGTTGTATATTTTCCTGCTCAGGATAATGAATTTGTACTACCCTTAGATGCTACCTTTGTGGAAGTAGAAATTGCGCGGGAGAACACAAGCACTGCTCTAATCGTTCCTTTGCACGCCAATTTTTCGGGAAATTATGGCCAGCTATTTACTATTCCTCAATCGGTTTCTTTTGACGCAGGCGAAACAACTAAAATAATTACGGTGCAAATAGGAGCGATAAAATTGATGGAGCACTATTGCCTCAGCATAGAAGTGGCGGACTTTAATTTGACTAACCCTTATAAGGAAGGACGCCTTCCGGTAGTAGGAGTCGGCATAGTGAAAGAAGATTATGAATTTTGGAAAATTTGCCAATGGACAGATGGTTTGGTAGCCACCCTTTTCAATATCCCATATCCAGACCCCACAATACCTGTAAAAGTAGAATACTCGCGGGCCACGAAACGTTTGCGTTTACTAAGTCCCTATGGTTATGATTATCCATATAACGACCCTGAAGACGTTGTAAGAGACCCATCATACATCGTTATTGACGTGAGCGACCCTAACGATGTGCAAATATGGTCAGACAAGCAAGTAAGCAATGGATGGGGAATGGGCCTTGATTGGGGTTATGGCGAAATGTTCTTTGGTCTCATAGGCAACCCCGGTGTAATGGAGGATGATACTACTATTGTGTTCGAAGGCGAGAAGACTCTTGCTTTCGGTATGACAAACTACAATACCGGAAAACTATTTGACTGCAAAACTTGTATATTAAAATTGCCGGAACCATTGCCTGTAGATTAAAAAACTCTTTTTAATCGTTAAAGAAGGGGGCTGTCTCAAAAGGGCAGCCTCTCTTTTTTGGGTGAGGGTGTCGGTAAAAAAGTGTTAAAAAATTTTTGTTATGTTCAACCATTTTTGTATCTTTGCAATTGGTAATCAAAGATACAAGATATGTCAAAAGTCATTTTTAAACAGTATAATCAGGGACAGATATCGTTGTTTTCTTCACGTTTGGACGAAAAAATTCCTACCAATGCTCCCGTTCGTTTAGTTAGGGCTATTTCCCGCACAGGGAAAAGGAACAACGAATAAGGACAGGCAGTTTCACCCTTTACCGAAAAAATCCATTTCACGCTTTACCTTTTACGATAAACTCCTCTCTTCTTGCCTCTTTATGTTGGTAAGCAAGATGTAATGAATTAAGATTACCTGTAAATGGCGTTATTGCTTCAATTTGTTTTGCAAATCTCGCAACAGTGTTGTTTTTTTGGAATTTAAAGGGTAAATCAGCGCGTATTTGCAGTTGTGGGATAAGCGGCTCCTGCCTTATAG
>JAIRUB010000067.1 GCA_031254635.1 Prevotellaceae bacterium
TTTTCGACTTGGAACCAAAATTGCGACCACAATATTTTAATAAAGTATTGTACTTTATATCCTTTAGACAATAATTTTTTGAGTGCTACAACACTCTCCTTTACATACAATTGTTTCGCGTTTGACATGATATATATGATTTATATTTAACACCAAATGTACGAAGAAAAAATGATATATACGCTATTAGAATAAAAAATTATTCACATTGGTATTACCTCTGATATGGTGAAATCAATAGGCAGCTACAGCTACCTTTCTTTAAATTCTTTTTGGTCTGATTAAAATATTATTTTCGTATAAAAAAACAAAAACCACCTGCTGCAAGGCAAGTGGGTTTTATTTACATTGGCTTATGTTAAGGTACGAATTAAATCAAGCCTTGCTCAAGCATTGCGCGGGCAACCTTCATGAAGCCGGCAATGTTGGCGCCGTTTACATAATTAATGAACCCATCTTTTTGTGTGCCATATTTTACGCAAGCGCCATGAATGTCTTTCATGATTTGTTTCAATTTCGCATCCACCTCTTCGCGCGTCCAGTTGAGGTGCATGGCGTTTTGGGTCATTTCCAAACCTGAGGTAGCTACGCCGCCTGCGTTTGCAGCCTTACCAGGGCCAAACAGAATTTTAGCCTTTATAAATTCGGCAATAGCTTCTGGCGTACAACCCATATTAGAAAGTTCGGCAACGCAGATAACACCGTTTGCAACTAATGCCTTAGCATCGTCGCCGTTTAATTCATTCTGAATAGCGCATGGACACGCAATGTCGGCTTTCACTTCCCATACTTTTTTGCCGGCAAAGAATTTTGCTTTCGGGAATTTTTGTGCGTAAGGAGCAACCACGTTGTTGTTGCTGGTACGCAATTCTACCATGTAGTCAATCTTTTCCTGATTTAGTCCTTCTTCGTCTAAGATATAGCCGTCGGGGCCGGAAATAGCGATTACTTTAGCACCTAATTCAGTAGCTTTTATAGCAGCGCCCCAACTCACATTGCCAAAACCGGAAAGGATAACGGTTTTTCCCTTAATATCAATATTACTGGTTTTTAACATATGGTCGGCAAAGTAGATGCCGCCAAAGCCGGTGGCCTCTGGACGAATCAATGAGCCGCCCCAAGTCATACCTTTACCGGTGTAAGTTCCGGTGTTTTCACGGGCTAACTTTTTGTAGTAACCATACATGAAACCAACTTCACGGGCAGCAACGCCAATATCGCCGGCGGGTACGTCAGTATCAGGGCCGAGATGTTGCCACAATTCAGCAATGAAAGCCTGGCAGAAACGCATAATTTCAGCATTCGATTTGCCTTGCGGATTAAAATCGGCACCACCTTTACCACCACCCATAGGCAAGGTGGTCAAAGCGTTTTTGAATGTTTGTTCAAAGCCCAAGAACTTCAAGGATGACAGACTTACCGAAGGGTGGAAACGAATCCCGCCTTTGTAAGGCCCTATAGCATTGTTAAACTGTACGCGATAACCGGTATTAACGTGTACTTCGCCTTTATCGTCTTGCCAGGTAACGCGGAAAGTGAAAATACGGTCGGGCTCAACAATACGGTCAATAATGTTTGCCTTATCAAACTCGGGATGTTGGTTGTACACTTCTTCAATAGACTCCAACACTTCGTGCACTGCTTGCAGGAATTCTTTCTCGTGGCCATACTTTTTTTCTAATTTAGCCATTACTTCATTTACTTTCATAACTTTTGTTTTTTTAAAATTTATTGTTCATTGTTCATTGACTATTTCACTTCCCATGTCCTACCACTGTGCAGGAGGTCATCCATATTCTTAATAGTAGCAGTTTTTTGTATTTCGAGTACTTGATCGCGAACATTATCATCATAAGTTTTGTCGCTTACAGCGCGAATAACGCCTAAGGCAACAGGGAAGTCGGGCGTTTTCATGTTTGCCAGCATCAAGTGAACGCCAGGATTGGGTTCTTTGGCATCGTGTACCAAAAGGTCTTTTTCGGTAATACCGTTTTCACCGATTTTCACCACTTTCAGCCTCAGGCCGTCGAGTACTAATCCCTTGTCTTTATTTTTACCGAAAATCATTGGTTGTCCATGGCGCAGAATGATAGTGCGATCTTCACGCACTTCTTTATCGGCGTATGCAGCATGAACGCCATCGTTAAAAATTACGCAGTTTTGTAATATTACAGTTACTGCCGTGCCGTCATGCTTGGCCGATTCTATCAATACTTCTGAGGTAAGTTTTACTTCTACATCCAAGGAACGGGCAAAGAAGGTGCCGCGGGCGCCAATTACCAATTCACCGGGGGTGAAGGGGTGTTCCACCGTGCCGAAGGGTGATGTTTTAGTTACAGTACCCAAGCGGGAAGTGGGGGAGTATTGCCCCTTTGTTAACCCGTAAATTTGGTTGTCAAAGAGGATAATATTGATGTCGATATTACGACGTATAGCATGAATGAAATGATTGCCGCCGATGGCCAATGCATCGCCGTCGCCGGTTTGCTGCCACACCGTGAGGTTGGGGTTAGCCACTTTAATGCCGGTAGCAATAGCTGCTGCACGGCCATGAATGCCATGAAAACCGAAAGTGTCCATATAATAAGGAAAACGCGAGGCGCAACCCATACCCGACACAAACACATAACGTTCTTTAGAATAGCCTAAAGCTTCACTCACTTCGGGCAAAGCGCGTTGCACGGAGGCCAAAATAGCATGGTCGCCACAACCCGGGCACCATTTTACTTCCTGGTTACTTTTAAAATCTTGAGAAGTGTATTTCATGTTTAATTGTTGATTTGTTTAATTCGTAATTGAATTTACTGCTTTTACAATTTCTTCTACGGTGAAGGGTTGGCCTTGTACCTTATTGCATTGATGATAGGTAAAGCGTTGGTGTTGGATACGCAGGTAGTTGGCAAAATGTCCGCTATTCAATTCACATACGATAATTTTTTTGAATTTTGAAAAAATTTCAGCAGTGTTTTTTGGTAGTGGGTTGATATAATCGAAGTGCACAAGACTAACCTTTTTTTCTTGTTTTTGCAATTCGCCTAAGGCTGTGTAAAGATGGCCGAAAGTGCCGCCCCAGCCTACCATCAGGATATCACCGGATTCTTCGCCGATAACCTTTTGGTCAGGGATGTAATTAACTACGCGGGTCACTTTTTCTGCGCGTTCATGCACCATACGCTCATGTATGTGCGGGTCGCTGGATACTTTGCCGTCATTGTTCTTTTCCAAACCGCCTACGCGGTGTTCAAGGCCGGGAGTGCCGGGAAGCGCCCAACGGCGAGCCATACGTTCAGCGTCGCGAATGAAAGGCAGATAGGTAGTATCATTAGCAGGAACAATTGGCGGCTTAATTTCGGGATAATCTTTCATGCTTGGAATTTTCCAAGGTTCGGAACCGTTGCCGAGGAAGCCTTCAGCCATCAGCAACACCGGCATCATGTGTTCCATAGCAAATTTACCGGCCATGAAAGCAGCATCGAAGCAGTGAGCAGGAGAGTGGGCAGCCATTACCATCATCGGACATTCGCCGTTGCGGCCATAGAGGGCTTGCATCAGGTCGGTTTGTTCGGTTTTAGTAGGAATCCCTGTTGATGGGCCGCTACGTTGCACGTCAACAATAACTAATGGTAGTTCGGTGATTACAGCCAAACCCATAGCTTCACTTTTCAGCGAAAGGCCGGGGCCTGAAGTAGTAGTTACGGCAAAATTTCCGGCATAAGCGGCGCCTATTGCTGTACAAATACCGGCTATTTCGTCTTCGCATTGCAGCGTTTTTACGCCGAGGTCCTTGCGGGCAGCTAATTCTTCCAAAATACTGGTGGCAGGAGTAATTGGATAAGAACCGCAGAACAAGGGACGTCCCGATTTTTCGGAAGCGGCAATAAAACCCCATGCCGTAGCCTGATTACCATTGATGTTACGGTAAAT
>JAIRUB010000096.1 GCA_031254635.1 Prevotellaceae bacterium
AAACATCATGAAAAAACTGTTTATGGTACTGACCGTTGTCGGTCTTATTGTTTTTAGCGCACAGTATGCCGTTGCTCAAGAGTCTGCAGCTTCCGGGCAAGCAGCAATTGAAAGGCCTATTCATCAACAATTGAAAACCTACTTCGTTGAAGGTGGCGCCGGCTTTATGGGTATAATCATGGTTACGCTTGTATTGGGCTTGGCTGTAGCTATTGAACGTATTCTGTATCTGAACTTATCTACGATAAATTCGGAAAAACTGTTAAAGAAAGTAGAAGATGCCTTAGCCAATGGCGGTGTTGAAGCGGCTAAAGATGTTTGCCGTAATACACGAGGCCCTGTGGCGAGTGTTTTATACCAGGGATTATGCCGCATGCACGAAGGAGTGGACGTTGTAGAGAAAACAATTTCCTCATACGGCGCCGTACAAATGGGCTTATTGGAAAAAGGCTTGCCCTGGGTTCAATTATTCATTGCTATTGCGCCTATGATCGGGTTCTTGGGAACAGTTATCGGGATGATTATCACTTTCGATGATATTCAGATTGCCGGTGATATTTCTCCGAACGTTGTGGCCGGTGGTATCAAATTTGCTTTGATCACAACTGTAGCAGGGTTGGTGGTAGCTATTACCCTCCAATTGTTCTACAACTATATTCTTACAAAAATTGACAACCTGGTGGTGGATATGGAAAATTCCTGTATCTCCTTTATTGACATTATGGTTAAGCTTAGCAAATAATAAATCGAAGATTGTATTATGAAATTTATTAAATATTTTAAATGGCTCCTTCTCGGTGTTACTATTGTTGTTATACTTATATTTTTTCTTAACGCAGAAAATATGAGTAATATTAACATGTACTTAGTTTGGGGCTATATCCTTTTGGGCATAGCTATTGTCTTGTCTTTAGGATTGCCTTTCCTGTACATAACGCAAAAACCTCAAATGTTGAAAAAAACATTGCTGAGCGCCGGCGCTTTATTTGCTGTCCTTCTTATAGCTTATCTCTTAGCCTCAGGTGAACCGATAACGCTATTTGATGGAAGTGTGTCGACTACGGCAGACTCGAAATTGGCGGACTTTTGCCTTTATGCTATGTACTTTCTCGTTGGAATTGCGATATTGTCGCTTCTTGCAGGCGGCCTCCGCAGTATGATTAGAAATCGTTAAAAACAATAATTATTATGGCAAGATCAGCAGGTGAAATTAATGCAGCCTCAATGGCCGATATTGCGTTTCTGTTGTTGACGTTTTTCTTGATGACTACAACCATGAATGTTGATACCAGTTTGGCCCGTCGTTTGCCGCCTATGGTTGAAGACGGCCCAGATAAGAAGGTGGAGATAAACCGTCGAAATATTATGGTGGTACTTATCAATAAAAATGACCGTCTTTTTGCCGGAGGCCAATCAATGGAAGTAGGCGAGCTAAGGGAAGCTGTGAAGGAATTTATTTTGAATCCTACAGATAGTCCCGCTAAACCGGAAAAAGAATTGAAAGCAATACCGGGCATCAATGGCCAGTTTCATATCTCAAAAGGGGTGATATCCTTGCAAAACGACCGCGGAACCAGTTATGGTGCCTACATTGCTGTGCAGAATGAATTGGTAGCGGCCTATACTGAAATGCGCGACGAATTTTCAATAACACATTTCGGCAGGTCATACGCCTCCCTTGATGATGACCAGCAGGAAGCAGTAAGAGAGGCAATTCCGCAAACCATTTCGGAAGCGGAACCTAAAGATATAACCAAAAAGTAACAGGAGAATGTTAATATGGCAATTGTAAAAAGAAAAAAACCAAAAGTACCCATGATTAGTACAGCATCTCTTCCGGACATTGTGTTCATGTTACTGTTCTTCTTCTTGACGGTTACCACGCTTCGTCAATCCGAGGAGTTAGTAAGAGTAAGACTGCCAGAAGCATCAGAGGTGGCTAAAATTGACAGAAAGGATTTAACATGCTACATTTATGTCGGAACCCCGGTGCCGTCACATCAAACCCGTTATGGTACCGATTCCCGCATTCAGTTAAATGATTCTTTCAGGGAAATCTCGGAAATTCGCGACTTTATTGCTAACGAGAGAGAAAGAAGAAGTGAATCAGACCGTCAGTTTATGTCCACAACCTTGAAGGTTGACTCAGATGTACGTATGGGTATTATTACCGATATCAAACAGGAATTGCGTCGTTGCAGTGCTTTGAAACTTAATTATTCTGCCCGTAAAGGGAAACAACATTAATAATTAATTAACCTATCTTTAAAACGCTCATCTTTCCAAGATGAGCGTTTTTTTGTATCTTTGCTACATATTTAAAACTTCCGTCTATGAATAAAAAACTTATTTTATACCTTGTTATTTTGCTGGCTACGCTCCAAGTTTATGCACAACAACCTAAATATGTATTCTTATTTATCGGCGACGGCATGGGACTAACACAGGTGTCGGCAGCAGAGGCTTTTTTGTCGGATAGAGATAATATCATAGGCAACAAATATCTATCGTTTAGTTATTTTCCAGTAATTGGGCTATGCACTACCTTTTCTGCCGATGCGTATGTAACCTGCTCCTCAGCGGCAGCAACGGCATTGGCTAGCGGCTTCAAAATCAATAACGGCATGGTGAATATTTCCCCTTCAGGCGACACATTGCGGCCTATTACCTATAAACTTCGTGATGCAGGCTATAAAATCGGAGTAGCTACCACTGTAGGCATTAATCATGCCACTCCCGCCGGATTTTATGCCGCATCCGGTAAACGTAGCGACTATTATAGCATTGCCGAACAATTACCACATAGCGGTTTTAACTTCTTTGCCGGAGGTGGATTTATCAGCCCCAAAGGTAAAAAGGAAGACCGTGCAGATATTCATGAATATATAACCAATGCCGGATACACTATTGTACGTAACTGGCAGGATGCTACAGTTGGAAAAGATAAAATCATACTTTTTCAAGCAGAAGACAAAGGAGATGCTCTCCCAACAGCCATTCAGCGCAAGCCGGACGACCTTACGCTGCCTCAAATCACAGAAGCCGCTATCAGGGTATTGGAAAATGAACAGGGCTTTTTTGTAATGCTTGAAGGCGGACAAATTGACTGGACTTGCCATAGCAATGAGGGCGTCACTGCTGTGCATGAAACCATCGATTTTGCTGCTGCTGTTCAGGTAGCTGTGGAGTTTTATAAAAAATATCCTAAAGAAACCCTGATTATTGTAACTGCCGACCACGAAACCGGAGGCATGAGCATAAACGATGAGGACGACGATTTACCATTCGATTTCGGATGGACTACCAAGGGCCATACAGGCGTTGCTGTCCCTATATATGCCATTGGCGTCCGCAGTGAGTTGTTTGGTGGAAAAATGGATAATACCGACATCCCTAAACGCATTTGCAAAGCAATGGGAATCAATGATTAATGAATAATAAGTAGTTAAGGGGAGTTAATAGAATTCGTATATCGCATAATCGCACATCTTGATACTTGATATCATAAATCGCTTCATGCTTTACGCTAACGCTTAACGATAATATAAATATGGAATTTCTACAAGAATGGGGTTATATTGGGTTGTTTTTGGGTTCGTTTATGGCAGCTACTATTATCCCTTTTAGTTCTGATGCCTTGTTGGTGGCTATGTTAGCTGTGGGCGGTAATCCGGTAGGCTGTCTCTTAACCGCCACAACGGGGAATTGGCTTGGTGGGCTTTCTTCCTATCTATTGGGATATATTGGCAAGTGGGAATGGCTCGAGAAATGGTTCAAAATAACGCAAGATAAATTGGAACGACAGCAAGCACGCATAGCCCGTTACGGCGCTTGGTTGGCCTTTTTTGCCTGGCTGCCCTTGGTAGGCGATGTGTTTGCTATTGCCTTAGGATTTTACAGAATTAAACCTATTAAGTGTGCTATTTTTATGTTAATCGGCAAGTTCCTCCGCTTTTTATTTTGGACAATATTGTTTTTCTACACCAAACAATGGTTCGGCTGGGCGATTTAGCAAACCAACTACCTGTTGCACTTTTTCATCTAAAGGCAAAGTAGCATCTATCCAATGAATGTACATGCCTTTGCGTTTCATGCTACGAAACCATGTCATCTGCCGCTTGGCAAACTGGTGGATGGCAGCATTCAAGTGTTCAACCATTTCGTTATAGGGCAACTTTCCGGTAAGGTACAAGGCTAAGAATTTATATTCTAAGCCGTAAAACAACATGTCTTCTACCGTCACGCCCTCTTGCAACAACCGTTGCGCTTCATCCACCATTCCTTCCTGCAAACGTTGGTGCAGACGGACGGTAATGCGCTCGCGCCGTTGTTCGCGTGTTAAACTCAAGCCTACATAGAGGTTATTGATGGAAGAAATTGCTTTGCTTGATTTTTTACCCGGAATTAATTGATACCCGCTAACTACCGCATCAATATAGAGCCCTGAGCCGCCACAAAGTACAGGGAATTTTCCCCGCTCGCGAATTTCGTTATAAACCCGTAGAAAATCTTTCTGATAAACAGAAATATTATACCGCCCGCCGGCATCTAAAATATCAATCAGGTGATAGGGAATGGTTTGTCCATTTACGCTGTAATCGGCTAAATCCTTACCCGTGCCGATGTTCATACCACGATAGACCTGACGAGAGTCGGCCGAAATGATTTCCCCTGATATCTGTGCGCACACGTAGGCTGCCACCTTGGTTTTTCCCGATGCTGTAGGCCCTGATATGGTAAGTAGGTCGTACATTTAACCAATTCTTTCCATATCCCGACGGATATCTTTTTCTTTGATATTTTCGCGCTTGTCATATGCCTTTCGTCCTCGCGCCAGAGCGATTTCCAACTTGGCATAGCCGTTTTCTTCTATAAACAAGCGTGTAGCCACAATGGTTAAGCCCTTCTCTTTATATTTCCGCAGCAGTTTATTCAGTTCTTTGCGATTCAGCAATAACTTACGGTCGCGGCGCGGATTGTGGTTGGTGAAGTTGCCCCACCAATATTCGGCAATGTGCATATTCTTAACAAACAACTCATCGCCCACAAAATAGCAATAAGCATCCTGTAAAGAAGCCTTCCCTTCGCGGATAGATTTAATTTCCGTTCCAGCAAGTACAATGCCGGCTGTCAGCGTTTCCAACAACTCGTATTCGAAGGAAGTGCGCTTGTTCTTAATGTCGATATTTGCCTTTCTGCGTTTTGCCATAATGCCGCAAAGATACGAAATAATGATTAATGATTAGTGATTAATGATTAATTAAGGGGCTAAGTAGCTAAGTGATTAAGAAATTAGGGTAAAGGGTGAAAAGGTGCTGGGTTAACTGTAAACTTGTAAACCGTAAACTAAATTCAACAATCATAACTCATAATCCATAACTTTACAAATTTTATAACTTTATAAACTTTCAACTCATAAATCGCTTCACGACAAACTTAAGCGTACACTTCTCCCAGCACAGTCCAGGAGCAGATGGGCGACAAGGCGTCGAAATGATGTTCGTAGAAGCGGAGTATGTTGTTAACAAAGGTGCTTCGTTGACTGTGATGTAAGCCAATGTTCGGCAAATCGGCTATTTCCGCTTTCAGCAAACGGCCGAATAAAGCGGTTTGTTCGGCGTCAAAAAACAATTCGTGTTTGGGCCGGATAATTGTAAACTCGCCGGAAGAAATATCAAAATAAGTATGTTCAGGCTTGTAATCATTTCCCGAAGCAAAACCTAAATAAGCCGCCAATCGGGCTAAAAAATAAAGGTGATAATTGGCAGTGCCTTCTTCTATATTTTCTAATTCGAGTACCGATTGCCGAAGAAAACGAAAAAGCTGTTCATTAGGTTCCTGTTCGCGTACTGTTTTATACACAACCTCGCCCATAAACACGGCTATGGCATTTTTATGTACATTGAAAGCAAGGTTCTGTAGTGGTATCGACAAATAATATTCTTTCAAACGCTGAATGTCATTTTTAGGACGATGATAAGCTACGGCATCCAATAAACTTAGGGCTTGAAAACAGGCCATACCCGCCTTGTTTTTGGCGCTTCTTACCCCGTTCACCAAGTAAGTTTGCCGGCCGAACAAATCGGTATAAGCATCTACCAACACACTGGTGTCGCGGTATTTTAGCGTATGTAAAACAACGGCCGATATTTTATTGGTGCTGCTGCGCATATTGGCGTAGAAAGTCCACTAACTTACGTACTGCTTGTCCGCGGTGGGAAATCTTATTTTTTTCTTCTATGCTAAGTTCGGCAAAAGAATCAGCATAGCCATGAGGGCAGAAAACAGGATCATAACCGAAGCCTTGCTCTCCTCGGGGTGTCTCTAAAAGTAAGCCGGCTATTCTTCCTTCAAAACAAAATTCTTCTCCGGCAATAATTAAGGCTACCACACAACGGAAACAGGCTACGCGATGGGTTTCCCCATCCATATTCTTCAATACTAAGCGCAAATTAGCCTTGGGGTTACGGACATCGCCGGCATAACGGGCAGAGAAGGCGCCCGGAGCGCCATTTAAGGCCTCCACTTCAAAGCCTGTATCATCGGAAAAGCAAGGCAGCCCGAACTTTTTCCAAATAAAGCGAGCCTTCTCCAATGCGTTGTGTTCTAAAGTATTTCCGGTTTCTGGAATATCTCCCACATAGCCTAAATCGGCGGGGATAAGCAGGGTAAAGGCATCGCCCAGCAACTCGCGCACCTCTTCCGCCTTGTGTTTATTAGCCGTAGCAAATATCAGTTTCATGGTACAAAGATATGCTTTTTGTCTTATCGGTCAAAATTTGTATGTTTGTATCATGGAACAAAAAAACTGACAAGCAGGAACTTTTTATTCAAATCTATAGTATTTCTCTAAATGCGCAATTACTAAGGCTTAAAGTGTCTTCTTATTAACTCCCAAAATTTCCTGTTCGACTCCTTTGCCTTGAATAATTGTTTCATAATTATAAAGCTTTTAAAAGATTAATACGTGATAAAATACTTGGAAGTTCATTTTTTATACAGGTTTTTAAGATAGATATGTTTTCTTCATTCTTAATTATTTCCATACAGTATTGATAACGCTGCCAATGAAATCAACAAAGACATCGTAATATCCACCTGTGCTTACAAATATATTTTTTTTGATCCATTTTGAAATGAAATATAGATCACTTTGATATAAAGCGCTTTTGTAATTACAATGGTGGTAGCAGTTCATCATTATCTCCACCACCCGGCCCCGGAGGAGGTAAGGGCGGCAATGGTGAAGGTGGCGGTGGAATCACCTTATTCATAATTATATCGGTGGGAACGGAAAAACCTTCAGGCGGCATTTCTTCGAGAGTAGCGTACACACCCTCGCCAGCTTCTAATGTCCAGCGGATTTGGATAGGCGAAAGCAGTTCTACGCGGCAATCGGAGTCTATTTTGCCAAGCCCCATGTCTTTAAATAAAACATAGAGTATGTTCGGATTAACTAAATCTAATCGATAACGGGCATTAGATAACATAACGGTAATGGTACTGTCATTCTTTGAAAAATCCTTTTTCAAAAATTGGTTGGGAATTTCCTGGGTATAATCGCCCATTAATATACCATCTTTAACATAACGGTATCCTCCAATCAGGCATTCAGAATAATTATTGGATGTAGATAGTATTCCTTTTTTTACTACTATTTGAAAGGTATCAGCCCCCGAGGTATATTCCCAGGTTCCCACGTAGGTTTTCAAATTTTTAGTGTAAGCTATTGTTTGATTAGCAGTTTGTGCCAAGCCTGCGTGAAATATCAACAAGCTAAGTAAGGTATAAAATATTTTCATAATTAATCACAATCTTTATTGGTTACTGTATCATTGGGGCCGGCCTCTTTTACGTCCCAATCCATAGG
>JAIRUB010000188.1 GCA_031254635.1 Prevotellaceae bacterium
GAGGAAAAGTGTTGGCTATGGAAACCGATAAGGCCTTTGACGCTGTGGCGGCAGATTCCGATTGGGCTTTTTATATTCAGGCCGATGAGGTAGTGCATGAAAAATATTTGCCGGTAATCCGACAGGCTATGGAGCAATACGTAGCCGACAAGCGTGTAGAAGGCCTGCTGTTTAATTATACACATTTCTTTGGCTCTTACGATTATGTTGGGGCATCGCGTTTGTGGTATAGACATGAAATCAGGGTTATTCGCAACGATAAAAACATTCGCTCTTATCGCGATGCACAAGGCTTTCGCAAAGACAATAAAAAATTAAATGTAAAAGCTATAAATGCAAGTATTTACCATTATGGTTGGGTAAAGCAGCCGAAATTTATGCAGGCCAAGGTAAGAAACTTCCACAGCCTATACCACGACGAGGAATGGTTGGATAAGCATGTAGTCAAGTCCGAGGAATTTGATTATTCCGGAATTGATGTGTTGGCGCAGTTTACAGGAACGCATCCGACAGTTATTAGCGAGCGGATTAAAGGTAAAAACTGGACTTTCGAACGCGACCTCAGTAAAAATAACCGAAAATTTAAGGAAAAACTGTTACATTTTGTTGAAAAACTTACAGGGAAACGCTTATTTGAGTATAAAAATTATAAAATCATTTAACAATGGAGCATCATGAACTTAGTGAGCAGGAAGCTATCCGTCGCTCGTCGTTGAAAGAATTAGAAAATTTGAATGTGAACGTCTATCCTGCCGAAGCCTTTGCTGTGAACGCTACTACAGAGGAAATCCGTGAACAGTTTAGTCTGAATAAAAATAATTTTCAAGAAATAAGTATTGCCGGTCGTATTATGACACGGCGTATTATGGGTGCCGCTGCTTTTTTTGAATTGCAGGACGAAAAAGGACGCATTCAAATATATGTTAAGCGTGATGATATATGCACCGGAGAAGACAAAACGCTTTATAATACCGTATTCAAAAAATTGTTGGATATCGGCGATATTGTTGGCGTATGCGGCTATGCTTTTATTACCCAAACAGGCGCTTTGGCTATTCATGCAAAGGAACTAAAGGTACTTTGCAAATCGTTGCGTGTGTTGCCGATTGTAAAAGAAAAAGACGGCGAAGTGTATGACGCTTTTTCCGACCCTGAATTGCGTTACCGTATGCGCTATGTTGACCTTATTGTAAATCCGCAGGTGCGTGAAGTGTTCATCAAGCGTACCAAGTTGATCAATGCTATGCGCGATTTTTTTAATGCTAAAGGTTATTTGGAAGTAGATACGCCTGTGTTGCAGTCCATACCCGGAGGCGCTTCGGCACGTCCCTTTATTACACATCATAATGCCCTGGATATTCCTTTGTACCTACGTATCGCTAATGAATTATATCTGAAAAGGCTTATCGTAGGCGGGTTTACAGGCGTCTATGAATTTTCACGCAACTTCCGTAATGAGGGAATGGACCGTACGCACAATCCCGAATTTACTTGTTTGGAAATCTATGTGGCTTACAAAGATTACCTTTGGATGATGGAATTTACAGAGCAGTTATTTGAAAAGGTATCCCTTGAAGTCAATGGCAATACCACGGCAAAGATTGGCGATAGTTTGATTGACTTTAAAGGTCCTTACCGCCGCCTGCCTATGCTTGATGCCATTAAAGAATATGCAGGAGTGGATATTTCCGATACGAATGAAGAACAAGTCCGTGAGGTATGTAATCAATTACATATTCCTGTTGATAAAACTATGGGCAAGGGAAAGTTAATAGATGCCATCTTCGGGGAAAAATGCGAACATCATTTAGTTCAGCCGACTTTTATTATTGATTATCCTATCGAATTGTCGCCACTAACCAAACGTCATCGCAGTAATCCGAGTCTTACGGAGCGTTTTGAACTTTTTGTGAATGGCAAAGAAATATGCAATGCTTATTCGGAATTGAACGACCCCATTGACCAGTTGGAGCGCTTTCAAGAGCAAACCAAACTGAAAGAAAAAGGCGATGATGAGGCCATGTTTATCGACATGGATTTTGTTCGTGCGCTTGAATACGGTATGCCGCCGACTTCCGGAATGGGCATTGGAATTGACCGCTTGGTGATGATGATGGCCGGCGCCTCTTCTATTCAAGATGTATTGTTATTTCCACAGATGCGACCGGAAAATAAATAGGAGTGTTAAACTTTAAACCGATGATTTCAGTTGTCATTTCCATATACAAGCGGCTTGACATGCTTAATTTGATATTGCAAGCTTTGTCGCAACAATCGTACACCAATTTTGAAGTGATTGTTGCAGAAGACAATGATGCAGCCGAAACCGCCGATTTCATCCGAAGTGTCCACGAAAAATATACATATTCCTTGAAACATGTGTGTCAAAAAGATGCTGGATTTCGGAAAACCGCTATTTTAAACAAAGCACTTCGCATAGCAGAAGGCGAACAATTCGTATTTCTAGATGGTGATTGTATTCCGCACAGACATCTTTTGCACGAGTATTCAAAAGCGATATGCGGCAATGTAATGTGCTATGGCAGACGTTTATTTCTCAGCAAAAGCCTTTCGGAAAAACTGCTGAAAACCGAAAGCATCAAGGGTTTGAATATTTGGACAGCCATCCTGTATTGCAGCAAGAGCGTAGGCGCCGGTATTTATTTGCCATGGAAGAAAAATACCCATAAACAAAATCGTGTAATTTTAGGCTGCAATTGGGGCATCGAACGTGCTGCGCTTTTTTCAATTAACGGATTTGACGAAGATTATCAACGTGCCGGTCGCGGAGAAGACTTTGATGTGGAATGGCGGCTGATAAAAAAAGCCTACAGAAAAATTTCCATGAAAAACAAAGCAATCGTATATCATATCTTCCATCCTGCAAATTATAGCGATGCGGATACGCTCTATGTACAGGATTTGATGATGCAAAAAATGGAAGCGGGTAATGTGTATTGTTTAAATGGCTTGGAAAAAACAAGGCAACCCTATTGATAAGATGGTTTTAGTGTTTTTCCCATACGAATAATGTTGCCTTTTTGCCAGATTAATTTGAACCCGAATTTTTCATAAAGGCTTTTTGCGGCTACATTGCTTTCGAGAATTTCAAGAAAAACCATATTCAGTTTTAGTACATTTTCAGCATAACGCAAACATTCAGATAATGCTTCTTTTCCTACGCCTTTCCTGCGCATAGTTTCGTCGTAAATATAAATTCCCCAATCCGTCTGTTTTTTTTCATGATCAATAGAATGAAAATATGTAACGCCTATGTCTTGTCCATTAATCCTTATAAAAAAAGCTATTGCCTTTGGATTTGGCATAGCCAGTTTCGCAAGCCAATTTTTGTGAATTTTCTCTTCAATATACTTTATTTGAAAATACTTTGCTACCTGTTCGGCGTTTCGCCAAGTAAGCGTTGCAAGCTGCTTTTCATAAAGCGTGTCTAAAAAATTAATTAGTTCAACCATTGTTGCTGTGTATAAATTCGATAAGACGACAGGCTATTTTCTTGCCTTCAAAATTTCTGAGAAAATGTTTGTAATTTTCATTCGTTACTTTCTTGCGTAAGCCGGAATCATAGAGCAAATGCTCTATACCTTGTTCCATGTCTGAGATATTGTCAAACGAAAACGGATAATTTTCCGGCATGTATTCGTGAAACGTCCACAGCGGGTTATCCTTGTTTATTTTAACTACATTCGGAATGCGAAGAGCAATTAAATCAACTTGTGTTAGTGCAGAAGATACCGGAAAGCTGTCAATAAACAGGTCTGCGCACTTGAACAGGATTTTGTAATTTGACGACGTTGGCAGCATAATCATTCTTTTTCTGATTTTTTTATCTTCAAAGATACCAAAAATAATTTTTTTTTGTTTTCTCTTAAAATTTGAAATCACAACATGATATAAATTATTATTACGTTTCAAAAGGCGATAAATCATTTCAAAGTACGGAGACTTGCCGTTGTCAAAAAATTTGTATGGTGCTGCGCCGCTCATTGTGCAAAGACAGTCAGTTGGAATACCGATTTCCTTTCTTTTTTCTGCGACTGCTTTTTCCGTGAATTTCGGCACATCAGATTCCGGCAAATACGGCAAGCCGATAACTGCTGTATTATCCAACCTGCGGTCGGTCTTTGTGATTTGCGCCATTGTGTTCGCTCCCTCTAAAATCAGGTCGCAAAACTGCATACCCAATGATGGAAAATGCGAGCCATGATTATAAAAGAGCAAACATAAATCCGTATTCTTTTTCAGCATTGCCAGCAATGTTGCGCTAAATACATCATCCATGTGTATTAATGCCAAAATTGATTTTGGATTTTTCGTAATGACCGTCTCATACGTTTGTTCCAACTTTTCTTTCCAGCACTTATCATAATAATTGTATTCAATACCGCATATATTGGCGTTTTTGGCGATTTCTTTTATTTTGTCAGGAGCATTTGAAAAAGAAGTTTCCATTTTTGTCAGAAACAAAATATTTTTATCCTTTTCCGGCATGGATGCAAAGATGTTTATGATAAGTTCAGTATGTCCGCCAGTATCATAAAGTTCAGTGGCAAGTATAACAAAGTTGCCGTCGCTATTTGAATGGATTTTTTTTGGTGCTACTGTTTTTTCTGCAATGTAGCTGATACGATTGTCAAAAATTTTGGTGTTCAGCGGAAGATTTAAAGAAAAATCATTGTGTATGGCAAGCAATGGTTGTTTTGCTTGAAAAAGTGGTATTCCAAGCAGGTAAGTTGTATAGCCTTCGGATGACGTATGCTTGATACAGACAGGTATTCCAAAGATTTTGAATTTATTGCGTTTCCATCCGAATATTTTCATAACTTGTTCAAAAATTCCATTGTTTTTTCAATAACAAAGGCTAACATCTTTTCATCCATTTCGTGAAAAAGCGGAAGCCTTACCAAAGTATTGCTGGCAAGGTCTGTCACAGACATATTTCCTGTGGCTCTGCCAAATCTCTGTCCTGCCGGAGACGAGTGCAGTGGAACATAGTGAAAAACACACATGATATTATTGTCTTTCATGTATTTAATGAACTTGGTTCTTGTAGCTAAATCGTTGAACCGAAGATAATACATATGGGCATTGTGTTTGCAGGTTTCTGGAATATAAGGACATGTAACTATTCCTTTTTGTGCAGGGCCTTTAAATGCTTCATGATATTTATTCCAAATCTGTATTCTTTGTGCGTTGATTTTTTCCATGCTTAAAAGTTGAGGGTAAAGATAAGCCGCAATCATATCGCTTGGAAGATATGATGAGCCAAGCTCTACCCAAGTATATTTATCAACCTGCCCTCGGAAAAATTTGCTGCGGTTTGTTCCTTTTTCACGGATTATTTCCGCATTTTCAATGTATTTTGTATCGTTGATGATTAGTGCTCCGCCTTCACCACTTGATATGTTCTTCGTTTCATGGAAAGAATAGCTACCTAAGTTTCCCATGCTACCGCAGGGCTTGTTTTTATACAGGCTTCCCACTGCCTGTGCAGCGTCTTCAACAACGGCAATACTGCGTGCTTTGGCGATGCCTAAAATCTTGTCCATCTCACATGAAACGCCGGCGTAATGAACAGGTACAACGGCTTTTGTTTTGTTAGTAATAGCAGCGTCTAACTGATTTTCATCAAGGTTTAGGGTATCGTCCTTGATATCAACAAAAACAATTTTTGCTCCTCGCAAGGCAAAAGAACTGGCTGTGGTTACAAATGTGTAAGAAGGACAAATGATCTCGTCTCCATCTTTTATATCAAGCAAAAGAGCCGATATTTCTAATGCCGCCGTGCAAGAATGTGTCAATAAAACTTTAGGAGATTGCAAGTAGTTTTCTATAAGAGAATTGCATAATTTGGTATATTTTCCATCTCCGCTTATATGTTTGTTGTTAATGGCGTCTTTAATATACTCAAATTCTGTTCCCAAAAATGGGGCTTCATTAAATCTTATCATTGTATATTGTTTAAACAGGTTAGACAAAGAATAAATACAACCAAAGACGTTTCATTTTACATAAACATTTTTTCCACAAGAAACCCAGTCCATTGGTCGGCTTTGTCAACTCGCAATAGGGTTCTCCCATTCGCAAATAATATAAATAAAAGGTACGCGCCGTTATTCCCCATTTTTTAAGGAATCGATGACTCCCTTTGTTTGATGGTGATTTTTTCAATCGCTTGGTGGACGATTCCAAAAAATGATACACCCTGCTTGCCGATACGCCTTTGAACCTGCGAACGCCGGCTTGCCAGAGTTTCATGGAAAAATCGGGATCGGAATAAAAACCGGGTGAAAATTCAACACTGTATCCTCCCACAAAGTTCCACATTTTGCGATGTACAACAGCCGGAGGATAGGAGGATCCGCACCAATCATGAAAAGAAATACTTTGATACTGCGAAAGTAATCGTTCTTCCTCGAAATCTTCGGGCGTAAGACCATAAGAATACGGCGCAATGGCGATTTTTTTACGAACATCAACCGGCTCGATGGCGGTAGCCGATAAGTAAAATTTTTCGTCGGGCTGCGCCTGTATTTCGTTCCACAAGGCATCGTCCCAATTCGGACAAACATACATATCATCGTTGACGTACACAATATAATCGGAGGTGGCAATTTGGTATGCTTCATTCAAGGCATGGCACACCCCTGCGTTTTCTTTGCTATATGTGTAATCAATACCCTGCTCTTTGACCCATTGCAAGGTCCCGTCAGTTCCTTCGTTAACATGAACGATTAGTTGGTGAGCATATTTACTGTTTTTACGAATACTTTCGATACATAATCGAAGAAAAGAGAAGTTATTCCAAGTAGGTATCAGTATAGAAAACATAGTGTTCCTGACTTAATCCTTATCCATTGACAACAAAAATTCATCGTTGTTGACGGTGCGAATCAAGCGGTCTTTCATAAATTCCATAGCCTCCACGGAATTCATGTCGGTAAGGTAATTCCGTAAAATCCAAATGCGGTTCAACTTGTCTTTTTCTACCAACAAATCATCACGGCGGGTGCTGCTGAGCGTAACGTCAATAGCCGGGAAGATACGTTTATTCGAAAGTTTGCGGTCGAGCTGCAATTCCATATTACCCGTGCCTTTAAATTCTTCGAAAATTACCTCGTCCATCTTAGAGCCTGTATCAGTCAAAGCTGTGGCAAGAATGGTAAGAGAGCCGCCGTCCTCAATGTTTCGTGCGGCGCCGAAGAAACGCTTAGGTTTATGCAGGGCATTAGCGTCCACACCACCGCTCAACACCTTACCGGATGCGGGTTGTACAGTATTGAATGCACGAGCTAAACGGGTAATGGAATCTAACAAGATAACTACATCGTGGCCGCACTCGACCAATCGTTTTGCTTTTTCAAGAACGATGTTAGCGACCTTCACGTGGCGGTCGGCGGGCTCATCGAAAGTTGAGGCAACCACCTCGGCACGTACACTACGTGCCATGTCGGTAACCTCCTCCGGACGCTCATCAATGAGGAGTACAATCATATATACTTCAGGATGGTTGTCGGCTATGGCGTTGGCAATTTCTTTGAGAAGAATGGTTTTACCTGTCTTAGGCTGTGCTACAATGAGGCCGCGTTGTCCTTTTCCAATAGGTGTAAACATGTCAACAACACGTGTTTCCAACTTATTGTGCCCCTTGCCTGTAATATCAAATTTTTCGGTGGGAAACAGCGGTGTAAGGAAATCAAATGGCACACGGTCACGAATATATGCGGGAGTACGGCCATTGATATGCTTTACCTGTACTAAAGGCAGGTACTTTTCGCCCTCGCGCGGAGGGCGGATTTCACCGGTCACCAAGTCGCCGGTCTTGAGACCAAAGAGTTTGATTTGCGACAGTGAAACATACACATCATCGGGCGAACTTAGGTAATTGTAGTCCGACGAGCGAAGGAAACCATAGCCCTCGGGCATTAATTCCAAAACGCCCGTAGCCTCTACAGTGCCTTCAAATTCTAATCGTTTTTCAATAACCGGAGCAAGATGGGTGTCTTGAGCTTCGTGATGGTGCTCCTTATTGTTTTCGTTACCATTTCCGTTTCCATGAGGATGTTGTTTTTTTTCATGATGTTTCTTCTCAGCATGCTGCTTTTCAGGATGTTTTTTCTCTTGTTGAGGTTTAGGTGTAGGAGTGGGTTCCGGCGTAGTTGATATCGTTGTATCAGCTTGTATTTCAGCTTTTTTTTCTACCTGTTGTGCTGGTTTTGGTTTTCTGCCGCGTTTCTTTTTCTCCGGCTGTGGCGGGAGTTGTGGTTGCAGTAGCGGTAATTGTGGTTGCTCCGGCGCTTTAGGCGCATCTGCCGGTTTTACTTCCTTGACGATTTCAACAGGTTTGGCTTCGGGAACAATACGTTCGCGCCGTTTTTTCTTTTTAGGAGTAGGGTCCGAAACGCCTTGAATGGCTTGTTCATCAATAATCTTGTAAATTAATGCCTCTTTTTCAAGCCCATTAACTTTCTTTAACTTCAAACCTTCGGCAATGGAACGCAGTTCTTCAATGCTCTTTTTGGTCAGTTCTAAAATGTCGTACATAAAATGATTAACTATAAAATTTGTTGAGTGGGAAAATAGTAGTATAAAATTTAAGGATATGTCTCTTTGATGAAAAGAGGTGCAAATGTACGACAAAATTTTAAATCTGCAAATTTTATAAAAAAAAATATTTATCTTTGTACTATACATTTAATTATTTATGGATAGATTACTTTCAGTATCAATGTTATCATCCAATTTTGGGAAATTGGATGATAATGTAGATATGGTAAATAAAAGTGAGGCCGATTGGTTTCATTTAGACATTATGGACGGGGTATTTGTACCTAATATATCTTATGGACTTCCTATTATCCGGACTATTGCTGCAAAAGCCTTAAAGCCCTTAGACGTGCATTTAATGATAGTTGACCCCGATCGTTATTTAGAAGTATTTAAAGAGGCCGGCGCACAATTATTAAGTGTTCATTATGAGGCATGTATACACCTTCATCGTACCCTTCACCGTATTCGGGCATTAGACATGAAAGCCGGAGTGGCATTAAACCCTCACACTTCAGTAGAACTGCTCAGCGATATTATTCAAGATGTTGATTTTGTGTTGCTTATGTCTGTTAATCCGGGCTTTGGCGGACAAGTTTTTATAGAACATACCTACAATAAGATTACACGCTTGAAAGAAATGATTGTGAAATCGGATAGCCCTGCCTTAATTGAAATAGATGGTGGTGTAAATCAACGAAATGCGGAATGTCTTTATGCTGCCGGAGCAGACATTTTAGTGGCCGGCAATGCAGTTTTCTCCGCTGCCGACCCACAGCAAAGTATCAAAGAGTTAAAAGTTTAAAATTGTGAAAACTTTCGACTTTATAAACTTTCGATTTTATAAACTTTATAACTTTTAACTCAAATGAATATAAACTTACAATCAATATCGCCCTTTGTTAATCAACAAGAATTGGTTAAATGGCAAGAAAAAGCCTTGAAAGCTTTAGCCGAATTGGAGGGACGCGGCGGAAAAGGAAATGATTTTTTAGGGTGGATTAATTTGCCCTCTTCTATTACAAGCGATGAAATCAAAGCCCTGCAAGCTACGGCAAAGAATCTATCGAAAGGAATTGAAATAGTAGTGGTTATCGGTATTGGCGGCTCTTATCTGGGCGCAAAGGCAGTAATTGACGCTCTGTCGCACAGCTTTAGTGCATTGTTGCCTGCTCGTAAGCACCCTATAGTAGTGTTTGCCGGACAAAATATCAGTGAAGATTATCATGCCGAATTGTTAGAAATATTGCAAGAAAAATCGGCAGCCTGTATTATAATATCCAAATCGGGGACTACTACCGAGCCGGCCATAGCCTTCCGTTTAATTAAACAACATTTCGAAGAAAAATACGGCAAGGCAGAAGCAAAAAACCGTATCGTAGCCATTACTGATGTTGCACGGGGCGCCTTGCGCACCTTGGCCGTTCAGAAAGGTTATCAAACCTTTGTAATTCCTGATGATGTGGGTGGCCGCTTCTCGGTACTCACGCCGGTGGGATTATTATCGATCGCTGTGGCAGGATTTGATATTGAAGCATTAATTAAAGGTGCGGTGGAAATGGAACAACGTACTTCTAAACATGAGATGTCGAATCCAGCAACACAATATGCAGCTGTGCGTAATGCGCTTTATTATGGCGGCAAAAAAATAGAGGTTTTGGTCAACTATAATCCCAAATTGCATTTTATTACTGAATGGTGGAAGCAACTGTACGGCGAAAGCGAAGGAAAGGAGTACAAGGGTATTTTCCCCGCAGGAGTTGATTTCACCTCTGATTTACATTCAATGGGACAGTACTTGCAGGAAGGCGAACGCATTTTATTTGAAACAGTATTGAGCGTGAAGCAAGAGCAGCATACGCTGATTATTCCGAAAGATGAACAAAACTTTGACCAGCTAAACTTCTTGTCGGGCCGCCGTTTGAGCGAATGTAATAAGATGGCCGAATTAGGTACCTTGTTGGCACATGTGGATGGAGGGGTTCCTAATATTCATATAGAAATACCGGCTATTAATGAACATAATTTGGGTGCCCTCTTGTATTTCTTCGAAAAGGCTTGCGGCATCAGCGGCTATATGCTTGGCGTTAATCCGT
>JAIRUB010000209.1 GCA_031254635.1 Prevotellaceae bacterium
CGCCTCTGCTTAATAGCGATTATGTGCCTACCGTTAAAGACTTCTCATCCTATCTTAGTAGAAGCGTGGAATTACAGTGAAGGGTAAAAGGTGAGGGATTAAAAAATTTAAGAATTTAAAGTAATTAGTTGCTCCTTAAAATCATTATAAATTATTGATAATCATCAAGATAACTATAAAAATGTTTGATTTTTATTATCGTCTTTTGTACCTTTGTGGCATAAAAAGTGGCAAATTATGATAGGAAAATTATCGGAAAATCAGCGAGAACTTTTTCGTACCCGATTGGAGGATTTGATTAATCCGCGACACGAATTGGCTATGCTGGCCAAAAGCATCGACTGGCAGTATTTTGAAAATGAATTTTCATCCTACTATTCTGACAAAAGAGTCCCAAGTATTCCTGTACGGACAATGGTTGGCTGTTTGATGTTAAAACACTTATACAATCTCGGAGATGATCGTTTTAGAGCTCTATAAACGTGCAATTAATCAGCAGAAAAACGACAGCAACAAAGTATACAGCCTGCATTATCGGGCATCTGAAAACAGATTTTTCGTATGGAACAAAACTACCTTTTGGGCAAAAAAGGAGTACAAATCAATGCTAATGGCTGCAACTGCGTGGAATTTAAAGAAAATGATGGAAAAGTTGAAAGAAAATATTTTATATTTTATTTGTCGTTTACTTTTCCCTCAAAATTCATATTATCTCGTCGTATAAAATCAACTTTTTAAGGAGCAACTAACTATCCTAATCTCTTAAATACAAAAAGGCCATCATTACTGACGGCCTCTTTTACATTTCCCCTTCGTATTAATTACGAAAATTATTCGGGCTGAATTGCGCCTACCGGACAAGCATCAACACAAGTGCCGCAGTCGGAGCAAACATCGGGGTCGATTTTGTAGATGTCGCCCGGAGAGATAGCCTCAACGGGACATTCGTCAATACAAGTACCGCAAGCGGTGCAATCATCAGAAATTTTGTGAGCCATGTTTTTAAATTTTAAAAGTTAGAATATTAGTACAAAGATAATAATTTTTTTTAACTTCCAAATTAATGAGAATTTTGCTATTCCTGAACATGTTAATAAGGGCGCTGACACTTTCCCGCTCGGCGGGAGTGAAATTGTTGTTGTCGGGAACAGCGCTGTACACATAAATAACATGAATGGTATCACGGATATTGAATTTGCTAACTTACTGTATGCAGCAGGGCTGAGTTGGTACTTTTTCTTAAAAAGACGATGGAATGTTCGATATGAGTTAAAACCACAGTCTATCGCAATAGTTTCCATTGTGTATCTTAAATAACTGTATATCATCTTTTTAGCATCATCTAACCGCAGGTCGTTGATATATTCCTGCGGGGTTTTTCCTGTTATATTTTTAAGTGAATCAAACAGATAGGTCTTATTTGTTGCTAAAGCAGAAGTAAGTTCTTTGTGGTCAATATCGAATTTGGTGTAAATTTTCTCGCAAAGCAAATAGTCTTGAAGTTTGGCGACTAATTCTTGCTGTTTTTTGTCGATACTTTCATTTTCTTGGGCAGGTTGTGAAACTGATGACGACAGCGCGTCGTAGCGTAGCGTTAGTTGCTGCAATGTTTCCTTTAAGTTGTCTTGCTCTTTGATTTGGCGATAGAGCCCGCGATTTTTTTCGGCTATCCTTTTTCTACCCCATACCACTAAGGCTACAATGAGCGCCAAGGCCACATAGGCAAGGGATAACCCCGTAATGATAAGCTGTTGTTGGCGAAGTTTTGCCAAACGCCGTACGGCAAGCAAAAGGAAGAACACTAAAGTGTACAAGTTTTGCATTTTTTTAAACAAAAAAGTTAAAAGATAGTACAAAGATAAGAAAAAATAACTAAATTTGTCTTCTTATTCATGTGTAAAACATCACAAATTATTGTAAATTATGAAATTACGTTTTTTTGCTATAGTCGGCATAATGGTTTTAACGAGTTTGGCGGTTGTTGCTCAGGAGACAGGCCCTGTTATTTCTTTTGAGAAAACAGTACATGATTTTGGGGTTTTCCTCCAAAAAGCCGGGCCGCAAGCCTATCAATTTATCTTTACCAATACCGGCACTACGCCGATTATTATTCAGAAAGTTACATCTTCTTGTGGTTGTACCGCCCCAAGTTGGAGTAAGGAACCAATAGCGCCGGGAGGACAAGGTTTTGTAGAAGCTATCTATACCCCTTCTGGAGCTGTTCCTTTCGACAAAACTGTTACGGTATATTCTAACGCCAAACCTTCGCCGGTGGTTTTACACATTAAAGGTAGGGTGGTAGTTGAGCCACCTACGATAGACCAGCTTTATCCGGAAGTATATGGTAACTTACGCTTTAACTTCAAAGAACTTTCCTTAGCCCGTATAGCCCAAGGCACAGTACGGCTTGATTCTTTCAAGTTTGTGAATATAAGTGATACGCCGGTTAAGCTGACCTTTTCTAAATTACCCAAATACCTGACTATAGAGCAGCTTCCTGCTGAATTAAAAAAAGGTGAAACCGGCTTATTATTGGTTAAATGGAATACGACAATGGCCAAACCACAGCTTTGGGGCTTTGTAAAAAATCCCTTGACAGTGTCGATAAACGGCAAGGTTCAACCTGAGTTAAAGCTATCAGTATCGGCTATGATTGAGGATGATTTCAGACATTTGAATTCTGCTGATTATGTTTATGAAGCAGGCATTATGATTACTAATGTAGTATATAATTTTAATATTGTTAAACAAGGAGCTAAGGTAAATGCTGAGTACGAAATTACCAATACCGGTAAAAAACCCTTGCTGATTCGTCAGGTAATTGCTGAATGCCCGTGTATAAAAATTAGCGCTCCAGCTTCGATACAGCCGGGTGCCAAAGCAATGGTAACCGTGGTGCTGGATACCACTAAGGAAGAAGGCGCTGATAAAATCTATCCTATCACATTAGTTTCTAATGCCCCTGCTCAAACGGTGAGTACATTGTTATTGACAGGATCGGTAGAAAAATAATGAAGTTTATTGATGATAGCGCCTTAGTGGTAAACGAAGGAGTAGAACAACCTCCTATAGTGAATCCAAACGCTGCTGCTCTTTTGAAGAAAAAGCAACAGCGTTTGCTGCATGTATTCGAATATGTAGAAGGCATCTTATCAGGTAATATTACGATACTCAGCAAGGCTATCACTTTAGTGGAAAGCCGTTTGCCTGAACATCAGGCAGTAGCGCAGCAAATATTGGAGGCTTGCTTGTCTTGTACCGGTAAGTCGGTACGCGTAGGTATTACCGGCGTGCCGGGAGCTGGAAAAAGTACCTTTATCGAAACTTTTGGCTCTTATTTCACGGCGAAAGGCCATAAGTTGGCTGTATTAGCTATTGACCCGAGCAGCGAACGCACTAAGGGGAGTATCTTAGGCGATAAAACCCGAATGGAAAAGTTAAGCGTTGACCCTTGCGCTTTCATTCGTCCCAGTCCCAGCGCAGGTTCTTTGGGTGGTGTAGCGCGTAAAACCCGTGAATCTATCATTCTTTGCGAAGCTGCCGGTTTCGATACCATCTTTGTAGAAACGGTAGGAGTAGGGCAGTCGGAAACTGCTGTACATTCCATGACCGATTTCTTTTTATTGCTGATGATTTCGGGCGCAGGCGACGAACTGCAAGGAATTAAGCGAGGAATCATGGAGATGTCGGATATGTTGGTTATCAACAAGGCCGACGGCAGCAATGTGGATAAGGCTTTGCTGGCGCAAGCCCAGTACCAGAGTGCTTTGCGGTTGTTCCCAATAAGCGAATCGGGCTGGAAACCTACAGCGCTGACCTGTTCCTCATTAGAAAATATCGGTATGGAAGCTATTCATCAACAAATTGAAACTTACCTGTCACAAACACAAGCTAACGGCTATTTTGAACAGCGCCGCCGCGAGCAATCACGTTATTGGATGCATGCAACGATTAATGAAGCCTTGAAAGACGGATTTTACCATCATAAAAGTATTGAACAACAACTACCGGCCTACGAAAAACAGGTGCTCACCGGTAAAATCAGTTCTTTTGCAGCAGCTAAAGAGTTGCTGGATAAATATTTTAGGGATTAAAACAATTGGTTTGGATTTATTTGCAAAAATTCCTCATGAATTTTCTCGCCTCGTTTAATCTATCAATAGAGGGAAAATTCCACACAATTTCATATTACTAAAACCATCTACAATAAATATAATGCGCTAATATATAGACTGTTTGTTGTTTTTAAAAAAAATGGTACAGCTATTGTAGTCATTTAGTATAGTATAAAGATAAACAAAATTAACCATTGAATTCTTTATGAAACAGTTTTTTAATTTTTGTCTGTTGCAGGAGCGGACGTAAAACAAAAAAATCATGAGCAAAGGGGTACATATAGGAGAATTAATTCGCCAAAAACAAAAGGAAAGCGGTAAAACTGTTGTTTGGTTCGCAGATAAAATCAATTGCCATAGAACAAATGTATATAAAATTTTTGCAAAGCCGCACCTTAATTCATTGCAGTTAGCACTAATATCATCGGTTCTGGATTACAATTTTTCATCGCACTATCCCGATTACAAGGAAAGTGATAAAAAAGTGTAGCCATTTTGGCTACATGTAGCCAAAACGGCTACAGAAAAATTTGGACAACTGTTTTGGAACAGTATATCTTTGTTAAAAATTTCTTGAGCCTCGCAAGTTCAATAAAAAAGCCCTTCTTGCAGGCTATAAATGTAAGCCGGACAGCGATTTATTTATAACCCTAAAACAAAAAAGGCGTAGCAAAGATAGATAGTAAGAAAACAGCAAAACAAATCTTTTTAAGATTTTTTGCGAACATAACAGGCATCGGGATTGATGAAGGTTGTGTAAATAATAAAATTTTTGTTTAATTTCAAAATTCTAAAAAAATGGAAAAGAATAATGAATTAATTAAATTGGATGCTCAATTGTTAGAGCAGTTTAATGATGATGGCTTAATGGTTATTAGAGGGGGAAATGTAGCAACTGGAAGCCCAGCAGAGGAAGAGGTAGATATACAGTTCAACATCTATCAATGCAATCCAAAGTGCAAGTAGTATAACTTAGCAAAGGTTACCTAATATCTCGTATTAGGTAACCTTTTTATTAAAAAATGAAATTAAATTTTTATAACCACTTTGTGAAGCAAGCAAATGGTGTTATCTGCTTTAATGCACTGTCAGATGCCTATTTAATGTTGAAAGAAAATGTCTTTACCGACTTTGAGGCAAACTTTAACAACTTAGCGCAGTTTCAAGAAAACTACCCCAATCAATATAAGATATTATGTGAAAACGGGTTTATTTTAGCGGAGGATTTTGATGAAAAAGAGTATTATTTGAATTTGTATTATGAACGAAAATTTGCACGAAATTTTTACCAATTAATAATAAACCCGACACTGAATTGCAATTTGGCTTGTTGGTATTGTTACGAAAGCCATCAAAAAAAATCGGAATTATCCGATGAAATGATAAAAAACATATTGTTGCATATTGAAAAAAAATATGAAACAGACAAATTTAATCATTTCGTACTTGGTTTTTTTGGAGGCGAACCCTTGCTGAAACCTAAAATCGTAATTGACTTGATAAACAAGGTAAATAATTTAGCAAAAGAAAAAGATTTCAAATTGTCATTAGCTTTTACAACAAACGGAACTATTTTACCTTTAGAATTATTAAGTTTGTTGAAAAATTTCAATACATCTTTTCAAATTACTTTAGATGGAGTGAGGAAAATACATGATACCACCCGATTTTTTAAAGAGAATAATAAACAGGGGTCTTATGAGTTGATACTTAACAACATTCGGAAAATAACCGAGAATTTAACTGATTACGGTATTACCTTACGCGTCAATTATACAAGTAAAACAATTGCAGGCTTAAAACAAGTTGTTGATGATTTCGATTTTTGCGACAGAAAAAAGGTACAGTTCAGTCTTCACAAGGTTTGGCAAGCCGACCAAGCGGAAATTGACAAAAAACTACTTTTTGAATTTATGAATTACGCCAAAGAGCATAATTTTATTGTCAATTATCTAAATATATATCGGCAATTTTTCTGCTGTTATGCCGATAATTACAACGAGGCAGTAATAAACTATAATGGTGATGTTTTTAAATGTACCGCGCGCGATTTTGCTACTGTTGCTCCCGAAGGAAAATTAATGAGTGACGGAACTATCAAATGGAATACCGAAAAATGGCTGAATCGTATAAACCTTCGATTACCGAGGTTATGCAAAGATTGTAACTTGTTGCCCGCCTGCGGCAGTATTTGCTCTCAACATAGATTAGAAAAGGGAGAAAATATAAGTTGTATGTTAGATGAGGAATTTACAAAAGACGATTATATTATTCACAATTTAAACAGACAACTCATAATAAATAAAATTAATGCTATGTATTCGGAAATTCCAAAATAAAACTTTGAGACACCAAAAATGGATTATATTTCCTATCTTTGCAAAAAAACTCTTTTTATGAGAATTTTCACCTTAATTTTAGCATTACTTTCGGTTTGTTTTCCTCTTTCGGCTCAAATCGAAGTAAGCGGAAAAATTACCGCACAAGAGGCAGATAACATTGTAGAATTGCCCTTTGCAGCAGTAGTGCTAAAAAATGCGAAGGACACTACCAAAATAGAATTTTCCACCATTACCGATTTGAAAGGAAATTATTCTTTCGAAAATGTACCCGCAAATGCTTATCTCTTGGTAATCTCCCATTTGGGATATGATACCCTTAGCGAAGTTATTGAAGTTTATGCTTCCGACTCGAAAACTGTTTTGGAATTTAATTATACCTTGACAGCCGATGCCACGCTTTTAGACGAGGTAAGGATAACAGCCGCTTCGGTTTATAAAGGTATTGATAAAACCACTTACCGAATGGCGGCGGCAGATTTAAAAAACGCCCGATTTTCAATGGATTTATTGGAAACACTACCCTCGCTTTCGATTGACCCCGTTACCAAAAAAATTGTTTCGGCGCAAGGAAGCGTATTGATATTAATAGACGGAATTGCCTCAAGCGAAATTGATTTAAAGGCAATTCCGCCAAATAAGGTGGACAGGATTGAGTATTACGACATACCGCCTGCAAGGTATTTGGCGTATAGTGCTGTTGTAAATGTTGTTACCAAAGATTTAGATGCCGGATTTTCCGCCGGCGTTTCACTCCATCACGCCTTTACCACCGGTTTTGGCGATGATGATATATTTATAAAACTTATTCGCGGACGGCAGCAGTTTTCGCTTGATTATACTTTGAGTTACCGCGACTACAGCAAGGTAAAAGATGTGGTAAAATATTCTTATCTTATAGACGACAAGCCTTTAAACAGAAATGAAAATACTGATAGGCCTTTTGGCTATAATGACCATTATATTAACCTTAAATATGTTAATCAGTTGCAGGATAATTATATTTTTCAGGCAAAATTTTCGCCTAATATGGATTTTTATCATAGCAAATACCGCTCGGAAATAGAAATCTTGACGGACGGAACCGAAACTTATAGAACAGGCAACAAGACTGACAAAGGAAATACCTTTAATCCTTCCTTGAATTTATACCTATGGAAACAACTTAAACATAGGCAAGCCATAACTATTGATTTATTGGGAAATATCTTTAAGGTAAATCAAAACGTTACAAACCAAGAATACAACAAAACCGACAACTTATTGGAATTGGACGACCGAATGGAATTGGAAAACTCGAAAAAAACCTTTATTGGCGAACTTGCTTATGAAAAAACAATAAACACAGGTAAATTGACCTTCGGAAACAGATTGGAAACATACAGAATGGATTCAAAGGTCAATAACAGTTTCGACAACACCGATTATAATTCATCTTATTTTTCTGACTATTTTTACGCCGACTATACCGGCAGGATTAATCGTTTTATGTATCGTGCAACGCTTGGTTTGACTTATAAACAAAATAAAAATCCTGTTAATGAATACTCTTCGTGGATTTTCCGCCCCCTGTTTTTATTGGGATATAACATTAATCAAAAACATTCACTCCGTTTGGTTTATTCGCAATCTTCCCAAGAACCTTCCATTTCAGAACAAAGCGACAATGTTGTTTTTGTAACCGATAATATTTTAATGCGCGGTAATCCTCATCTGAAAAACAGTTTGAATCAGACTGTCCGCCTGAATTGGAGGTTTGCTGATAAATGGTTGGACTTAAATCTTTCTTTAGTCGGAATATCTACAAAAAACAATATTGCCTCATATTATGTGAAAACGGACGACTTTTACCTGTTTACTTCCCAAAACGATAAGGAGTATAAGGTCTTAGGTCTTTCTTATTTTGGCGCCGTCAGACCTTTTGGCACTAATTTACTGACTTTAAAACTGAGCGGTCAGACTTCAAAATATTTCGTAACCAATGATATCATTGGAAATTTTGAACATTGGTACACTCCTTTGCGTTACGAGCTGGCATTAAGAGTGGGAAATTTTGTTGCTTCTTATTATGGTTCGATTGCAAGTAAATATTTATCGGGAACTTATTTAGGTAAAGATGAAAATGTGTCGAGTATTGTAGTGCGATATACCCGCAATAATTTTTCCGTTTGGGGCGGATGGCTGTGGATGTTTAATCCCTCGCAATACAATACTGAAACAATTCCTGCAAGTGTTGTTCAATATTTTTCAGACAGAAGAATTTACGACAACAAAAATATGTTTACCTTGGGACTTTCTTATACATTTAACAGGGGAAAAGAGTACAGTGAACAACAAAAATTAATTGACAACCGAGATACGGATTCGGGACTGTTTAGATAATTTGGCAAATGAGTAAATTTCCGATTGCTCGTCAGCATGATGCAATGGATTGCGGTGCAGCCTGCGTAAAAATGATAGCACAATATTACGGAAAAGAGTTCTCTTTGTCCTATTTGCGCAGTATGTGCCATACCGTGAAAGACGGTGTTTCCTTAATGAGTATCAGCGATACGCTTGAATTTTTAGGGTTTAAGACAGTGGGCGGAAAAATTACCTTGGAAAATTTGTCATCTAAAGTTCAATTACCCTGCATTCTTCATTGGAACAACAACCATTTTACGGTTTTGGTTTCGGTTGAGAAAAACAGACTTAAAAAGGATTATACATTTACCATTGCTGACCCCGGCAAGGGCATTATGACGCTTATAGAAGAAGAATTTAAAAAATCGTGGTTGAGTACAATAAGCAAAGGCGAAGAAAAAGGAGTTGCCTTGCTTATAGAGCCTACTACCCGCTTTTATAAAACCGAAGAAGTAAAAGAAATTCCCGGTACGCTTAAATTTCTTTTTTCCTATTTTATAAAATACAGAAAATTTTTCTTTCAACTTATTTTGGGATTGTTTATCGGAAGCGGCTTGTTGCTTGTTTTCCCTTTTCTTACGCAGGCTATTGTGGATAAAGGGATTAATAATAAGGACATAAGTTTTATTTATCTTGTACTTATGGCACAATTAATGCTGCTTTTAAGTAGAACAGCTATTGATTTTATACGCAGCTGGGTATTGCTGCATATAAGTATGCGCATCAACATTTCGCTCTTGTCTGATTTTTTGATAAAATTAGCAAAATTGCCTATGAAGTTTTTTGACACAAGTCAAATCGGCGATATAATTCAACGAATGAGCGACCATGACAGGGTTCAAAGTTTTATCACCTCGCAAACTTTAAATGTGGTTTTTTCACTTTTTATATTTGTAGTTTTCGGCATTGTATTGTACATGTACAGTGTAACCATTTTTCTTATTTTTCTTTTGGGTAGCATTTTGTACGTGAGTTGGATTTTACTTTTTCTTAAAAAGCGTAGAATATTGGACTATAAAGTCTTTGAGCAGCGTTCCAAAAATCAGAATAAAACCTTTAACTTCATTTACGGCATGCAGGAAATCAAACTGCATAATTGCGACAAGCGCAAACGTTGGGAATGGGAAGACGTTCAAGCCGATTTGTTCGATATTCAAAAAGAATCAATGGGACTTTATCAAAAACAGGAAATCGGGAATATTCTCATTAATGAAATAAAAAACATTGTAATAACCATTGTCGCCGCCATTTCGGTAATCAATCAGGAAATGACGCTCGGAATGATGCTTGCAACGCAATATATCATCGGGCAGTTAAACTCCCCCATAGAACAATTGGTTAGGCTTATACAGGATTATCAAGATACAAAAATCAGTTTAGAAAGAATAAACGAAATCCATAACCGAAACGAGGAAAATGATGACAGCCGCGAAGTAAAAACATTGCCCGATTACAGCGACCTGAAAATTTCAAACCTTGTTTTTCAATACGAGGGACCGCGCTCGCCAAAGGTTATAAACAATATTGATTTAACAATTCCTAAGGGAAAAATAACCGCAATAGTGGGCGCAAGCGGTAGCGGAAAAACGACGCTGATTAAACTGCTTTTGCAATATTACGAGCCTGTTGAGGGCAAGATTCAAATAGGCAATACTGTACTATCCGATATGAATACAATCGCATGGCGCAATCATTGCGGCGCAGTGATGCAAGACGGCTACATTTTTTCCGACACCATTGCCCGCAACATTGCCGTTACCGATGATGAGATAGACCTTGACCGTCTGATATATGCTTGTGAAACGGCTAATATAAAAAGTTTTATTGAAGGTTTGCCCTTAAAATACGATATGATGATTGGCAGCGAGGGGCAAAACCTCAGTCAAGGGCAAAAGCAGCGTATTTTGATAGCACGAGCGGTCTATAAAAATCCGCAATTTCTATTTTTCGACGAAGCGACCAATGCTTTGGACGCCAACAATGAAAAGGCTATCATCGAAAATTTGATACCTTTTTACAAGGATAAAACGGTTGTTATTGTTGCTCATCGGCTCAGCACAGTGAAAAATGCAGACAATATCGTTGTTTTAGAATCGGGCAGTATCGCTGAGCAGGGAACGCATGAAACATTGATTGCGGCAAGAGGAAAGTATTATGAATTGGTTAAAAATCAATTGGAACTTGGGAATTAATTAAGATACAAAGTGGAACAAAAAATCGAATTAAGAAGTGAAAGAGTAAGGAGCATCATAGGGAAAATGCCCTCAATTCTTATCAGGTACGGAACAGGAATAATTGCAGCGGTGCTGTTTTTTGTGGTTGCAGGCAGTTTTTTCTTTAAATTTACACCTGTTTATTATACTCACGCACAAGTTAGTATAAGCAAAAACGATACAATAATCAGAATTGAAGTACCCGTAGGATTAGAGCCATTGGTAAAAGTCGGCACCGGCTCTGTTATTTTCTTTGATAATATATCCGGATTTGACACGGAAAGATTGCATGTAACCGTCAACTACATTGATACTGTTATGTATATTAACGATTCCGGTGTATTTTTTCATGTTTTCTGCGAGGTTAATAATTTCGATTTTGTCGACAAAAATATAGAAACGGACGGTTTTATCTCCGCAAAAGCACAGATTTCTGATGTTGAAATATCGCTGTTGAACTACGTGGTAGGGAAAGCCTTTCGCACAAGTGCCCATAAAAACATTTGACCAGATTATTCTTCGTGCGACTTATCATCGTGCAATCCCAAGCTACGAAGGTTGTATTGTTTGGGAAATAAGGTTGTTTATTCAATTACGGATGACAACAATAGCTTCGATTGTAGTTCGTGGCATAGATGCTGTCAGCCGCCAAGTGTGTTACCCGTCGGCGGAAAAGTTGTTGATGTTTGCAGATGCAAAATTTTCTTAATAACAGATAATCGCTTATGAGATTGCGCAGAAAATCTTAACCGGTTATGCTTTGTTTTGACTGTCTGATCTAATATCACAATTAATTTGTTTAGTAAATGCAACAGGCTGCGCATCAACACTCGGATCTCTGCTTGATTCCGTTTTTGAAGTTAATCAACGGGTTCAGGGGATGAATGCGTATTCCGCAAAACAGTTGATAATGAATGTTCGCATTCAACTGCATAATCAAATCACGGTCTGAAGCACCGTGCAATAGAGAACATTGCCTCACAAAGGGCTATCGAAAGAAGCGAATTTATAAGCAAGCACAAGTTGCTGAAGTTTAGTTTACAGTTTATAAGTTAACAAGTTTTCGATTAACCTCGTGCCCTGCACCTTATTCTTTTACCTTTCACCCTTTACCGGATCTTATTTCAGCAGCAACTGCCCCGTTCCGGCCAAAGTTCCGCCGCAATACACCTCAACCGTATAAACGCCCTTAATGAATTTTTCTTTATCAGCGCCATAGAATACGCAAATCTCAAGGTCGTCGCCTTGGTAATCCACCTCGCGCATATCTGAATAAATCAGTTGTTCATTATCTACTGTGAAGAAATTCTGGCTCTGAGCCAATAAAATTTTGTCGGGGCCTTTTATGCGCACATACACATTGCGGAATCCACGCTCGGCAATGCTATTCTCTATAAGTGTGAAGCAGGTTTTAATCTTGGCGGTTGATTTTGCGCTATTGGTTTCCTTAGACTTGGTAGTCATAGCTACAACTTTGGTGTCGCGAATCCTCACTACTGAGCCTTTCTCCACCTTTTGTGTCAAATCATCGGTTTGTTTTACCAAGGTTTCTATTTTCCTCCCCGATTCGGCTGCTTCGTTTCGCACCATAATAGTTTCAGCACGCAGGGCTTGGTTCAGCACATTCAACGAGTCAATCTGGTGGACATAGCTACGCATAATATCACGCAGCAGGCCTAACTCTTGTTCATATTGACGAATTTGGGCGCGATTGGTTGCCTCAGTCGTTTTCAAACGGTCAATTAATACGTCAATCTTTTCACGCTCCTCAACCATCTGCTGGTTTATGGTATCGTTGGTAGATTGCAGTTCACTATATTCCGTCTTCAGTTTTTCCAAATTCAACACCAAACTTTGCTTATCGGTGGATAGTTCGTCAATCATCTTGGAACGGTCCATCCATACATATACAAAGATAGTTATAACTACCATTAATATAATAGCTGAAGCTACTGTAATAGATTGAGCTATTTTGCCTGATTGTGTGTTTTTTGTTTCCATTTTTTGTGAAATTTAGGATATTGATTATACTTATTGTAATACAAAATTATTCTCTTTTGATATCAAATTCAGGGGTATAGCGGATTAATGATGCGCCGGTATTAATATATCCTCCTTGGGGCGTCAACCTGCGGAATTGATAACTTCCCTGTAACAGTTTCGCCTGCAACAAGGAAATACAATCCCCGAAATGAGGCCCGTAGCGATGTAAGGCTGTGAGGAAAAATTTCGTCACGTCATATCCCTGAAAAGCATATTGTGAAGGGTCGGCGTTAAAATCTTTTCGGTAGCGAGACACAAAGTTTTTAACATCGGCATCTTTATAATCTACAAAAAAAGGTGTGACCAAACGTAAATTCATAGCGTGCAGGAAAGAGAAATCAACATTATCAAAACCACGCCAACGTGCTTGTCCATATAAAGTAATCGGATATTTTAATCTTGATTGAAGAGGACTGAGATTAGAAGTAAGATCAGTCACCAATGCTTCGTTATTCGAAGCCACTACTACACAATTTTCTTTATTAAGTACTAATCGTTTACGAATACTATCACGAATGGCAATTCCTTTCGATACTTTATAAGGCAAGAACGACAAAAAATGACATTTCGACAGGATTGATTTATAGGCATCAAACAAAGCCTGGTCTTCGCCTTCTTCTTCATACACCAATATTACATTATCATTTTCAGGTGAAATGCCGCTCAGCAATTTTAATTGCTGACAAGCTACAGGAGGCGGTATCTGAAACAGGTTAGGGTAATCGGGTACTAAAATTTCCGCCTTAGTGTCAAGCGGCGATACCACAGGGATATGCTGATTATTGGCATAGGACAATAAGTCCGTTAAGGAAGACACATAAACCGGACCAATGATTAAATCCATATTTTTCAATTTCGAGCCGCTAATCAAAGATTGCCATACATTTGTCTCTGCCTCATCAAATACCGATACCTCTACTGCAAAACCTTTTTCTTTCAAGTCTTGCACAGCCATTAAAGCCCCTCCGTAGAATTCAACAAAATTTTCGGAATTACGTAAACGAGAGGCCACCTCCACAGAGTCAGCAGCAGATGGCTGGATAATATGCTGGGCCGAAAGCGGAAGGAGTAAGGCTATATGAAAACGTGTTTTGTCAGGATTATAAGCAAACACTTCACACTCATTTATATCAGGTAAACTTTCTACGTGGCGACAAGAAAGCTGAGGTTCTTGTTTTTCTTTTGTCGGTGATTCTTCTTTAATAGTGTCTAAAGGTTTATAGAGCAAAACTGTATCACGAACAGGTGTTATTTCTGTAGTAGGAGTTGTAACGGGTAATGATTTTCCTTTTATCTGTGGAATCTGCAAAAACATCCCTTCCTGTAAACCTGTCCCCGCTAATTGAGGATTATATTTATGAATTTCATCCTGCGTTACGCCATATACCCTACTGATAGAATAAAGTGTTTGGCTTTTCAATACCTGATGTATGTAAAATACTTTACCTTGTATTTTTACCAACTCCGTGGAAATATTTACCGGAACAGGTTGTACAGTTTGAGCCAACACTGTGTTGAATGGCAAGAATAAAAGAAAAATAATAAAAATTCTATATTTCATAATTACTTGCATAATATTTTAGGGTAACCGAGCCAACATATTTTGCACATTTGTTTCTATCCTTTCGTAAATATTCTCAGTATATGGAGCACGAATAAAAGGTTCACCCAGAATATTTTCATATAATTCAATATAACGGTCGGTAATGCCATTTACCACTTCATCGGTCATTAGAGGAACTTGTTGCCCTTGTTGGCCGGAAAATCCATTCGCCATTAACCATTCACGCACAAATTCCTTCGACAATTGGCGTTGTTGTTCACCTTTAGCAATGCGCTCAGCATAGCCGTCGGCATAAAAATAGCGAGAAGAGTCGGGAGTATGAATTTCGTCTATTAGATAAATTTTCCCATCTTTTTTGCCGAATTCATATTTGGTGTCCACTAATATTAAACCGCGTTCCTTGGCCATCTGGGTGCCGCACAGGAATAAATCCATGGTATATTTTTCGAGTAGCGCATAATCATCGGCGCTTACCAATCCTTGTTCCAAAATTTCTTCTTTTGAAATATCCTCGTCGTGCAATCCTTGCTCAGCCTTAGTTGTTGGAGTAATAATCGGTTTTTCAAAAGCCTGATGCTCACACATGCCCTCCGGAATTTTTACGCCACAAATCTCGCGTGCGCCCGATTTGTAGGTGCGCCAAGCACTTCCGGTGAGATAACCACGAACAATCATCTCTATGGGGAAAGGCTCACAACGATAGCCCACTGTCACCATTGGGTCCGGGGAAGCAATACGCCAATTAGGAACAATATCGGCAGTGGCATCCAAAAATTTAGCTGCAATCTGATTCAGCACTTGTCCTTTGTAGGGAATTCCCTTAGGCAGCACCACATCAAAAGCTGAGATACGGTCGGAAACTACCATTACCATGTATTTGTCATCAATCGTATATACATCACGTACCTTTCCTATATACTTTGCCATTTGTTTTGCAAAATGAAAATTTGTTTCGATTATAGCTTTCATTGGACAGAAAAAATATTTAATTGTTTATTTATCTTCTTCAACGGGCCCCTTATTGGCTTTAGTATACAATGCACGCATAGCTGATAAGGCATTCGTCATTCGTTTGTAATTCGCAATATTTTTTAAAAATTCTTTGTTATTTTCATATTTGGCAGCAGGCAACACATAGAAACGACGTTGGCCTTCTACCTGTGGTTTATAAGTCCACACATAAGTATACCCAACATGGTTAATAATAACCTTATCATTATATTTTATCAAGCGGATATTCACTAAAGTGCCGATATCTGTATTTGCCGCCGTCATATTCGAGATAAAATTCCCTTGAGAATATACCACGACCGTTTCTACGGTTGAATCGGCAGCGTATAACGCTTCTATGGGCTGCAAAACGTGGGGATGACTACCGATAATCAGTCGTACTCCGTTACGCGCCAAAAAATCGGCTAAATTGCGCTGTGTTTTATTAGGGTAGAGTTGGTATTCGTCGCCCCAATGGAGAGCCACAGCAATAATATCGGGTTGCAGCGTCTTGGCTTGTTCAATGTCGGCCAACATTTGCACGGTATCAATAAGGTTTACTACCGTGGGCGCAGGGACAGGGATATCATTAGTTCCATAAGTGTAATTCAATAGCGCCATCTCAAAGTTATTCTTAATCAACAATAAGGGAGTGGCACGACGATGATGCAAACTGTCATAAAATGTTCCGGTATGCAACAAATTCAAACTATCTAATACTTGCAGGGTACGTTCCACGCCCATCTTTCCCTTATCGCAGGAATGATTATTGGCGGTAAGCAGTACATCAACACCTGCGCGTTGGAGCGCTTCGACCAAAGCGTCGGGAGCGCTGAATTGCGGATAGCCGCTATAAGGTTCCCCAGCCAAAGTTACCTCCAAGTTGGCTATGGTAATGTCGGCAGTCGACAAATGAGGATAAATATAAGAAAAACAATCATCTAACTGGTAACCTTCGGAAGTTTTAGCGCTATTAATCTGGGTCTGATGCATCATCACATCACCCACAAATGTCAGTGTTAAAGTATCTTGTGCCCATAAACGCCCGTATAGCAAAAGAAATAATATGACAATTTTCACCTTCTTCATTTGGCTGCAAAGTTACGAATTTTTATTTTTTTGCCATAATTTTTTGTATTTTTTAAATAATGTATTTATCTTTGAGGTCTAATTAGTAATAAATATTTATCCTTAAATTCACTATGAAAAAAATTACATACATCGTATTAATAAGCAGTTTATTACTGTCGTTAAACAGTTGTGAGTGGGTTAATACCACTATCTTAGGTAATCCTTCAAAGGCCGAAATTGCCAAAAAGCAGGAAGCGGAAAACGCCCGGATAGATTCATTAGCCCGGATAGAACAGGAAAATCAGCGCCTTGTCGCCGAAAAAGTAGAACAGGAAGTTGCCGAAGCCAAACAAGTAGCAGAATTAAATCAGCGTTACCATGTGATAGTCGGGTGTTTTTTGATGGAGGAGAATGCTGATAGAATGATGAATAACTTAACAAAAAGAGGATACAGTCCGCAAGCTTTTGATTTTCCCTATGGCTATACTTGTATTTCCGCCCAATCGTTTGGCAATTTGAATGACGCCTACAATGTCATGGCCGCCATGTTAAGAGAAGACGATCTTTGGCCCGACGATATATGGCTGTATGATATTAATCAACAGTTACACAAATAAGATTTCTGTATAATTTTATTTCAAATTAAAAAAACGATTTATTAACACTAAAATTGTTGATAAATCGTTTTTCTTTTATCCTGCGTTGATTCCGTTCTTTTGTTAATATTCGGTTGATAAATCTATTTTTTTTATGGCAAAAAAACGATCAGGTTAATGTAACTTGCTGCTCATTTCCATCATCAAAAAATAGTAGAAATTATGACCGACAAAGAACAGACAGCCCAGATTTATGAATATGACAATGCCGTAGCCGTCAGTAAAGAATATTTTAATAGCGATGAACTGGCTGCTTCAGTATGGGTAAATAAATATGCCATGAAAGATTCTTTCGGCAATATTTATGAGTGTACCCCTGATGATATGCATCGTCGTTTAGCCAAAGAATTTGAGCGTATAGAAAAACAATACCCTAATCCATTGAGTCTGGAAGAAATTTTTACTCTGCTCAAGGACTTCAAATATATTGTGCCGCAAGGCGGACCCATGACCGGCATTGGCAATAAGCAGCAAGTAGCTTCACTGTCAAATTGCTTTGTTATTGGTTATCAGGTAGCGGCTGATTCTTATGGCGGTATCATGCGTGTGGATGAAGAACAGGTACAGTTAATGAAGCGCCGCGGCGGTGTGGGACATGACCTGTCGCACATCCGTCCCGGAGGCAGTCCGGTGTTGAATAGCGCTTTGACTTCTACCGGCGTAGTTCCTTTCATGGAGCGTTACTCCAATTCTACGCGCGAAGTTGCACAAGACGGCCGGCGCGGTGCGCTGATGTTAAGCATCTCTATTAAACACCCAGATGCTGAGCATTTTATTGATGCTAAAATGGTGCAGGGTAAAGTTACCGGCGCCAATGTTAGTGTAAAGATTAACGATGATTTTATGCGTTGCGCCTTGCATGGGAAGCCCTATACTCAACAATATCCTATTGATTCTGCTACACCTAAATATAAAAAGGAAATTGATGCGACCAAGTTGTGGAAAAAAATTATTCACAATGCATGGAAATCGGCTGAACCCGGTGTATTGTTTTGGGATACTATTATCCGCGAATCGGTAGCCGACTGCTATGCCGACAAAGGGTACCGTACCGTAAGTACCAATCCCTGTGGTGAAATTCCCCTTTGTCCTTACGACAGTTGCCGATTAATTGCCATCAATCTCTACAGTTATGTGGAAAACCCATTTACACCGGAAGCTGTGTTCAATAAAGAATTATTTAAAGAACACGTACAAAAAGCCATGCGTTTAATGGACGACCTTATTGATTTAGAGTTGGAAAAAATCGATGATATTATTGCTAAAATCAATTCAGACCCCGAAGAGGCTGATATTAAACGTGTAGAACGTGAATTGTGGCATAGAATTAAAGATAAAGCCATTAATGGCCGTCGCACCGGACTTGGTATTACAGCCGAAGGCGATATGCTTGCTGCCCTCGGACTACGTTACGGTTCTGATGAAGCTATTGATTTTGCTGTAGAAATACAGAAGACATTGGCTGTGGAAGCTTATCGCGCTTCCGTCTGCATGGCTAAGGAACGCGGCGCTTTCCCCATATTTGACGCTAAATTAGAAGTGAAAAATCCAATGATGGAACGCATTTGTAAAGCCGATGAACAATTAGCTGAAGATATGATCCGTTACGGCCGCCGTAACATCTCTATGTTGACCATTGCGCCTACCGGTACCACCAGTATGATGACACAAACTACTTCTGGAATTGAACCCGTATTTTTACCTGTATACAAACGTCGCCGCAAAGTGAACCCCAATGACAAGAATGTGAAAATTTCTCATGTTGACGATATAGGCGACGCTTGGGAAGAATACAACGTATTTCATCATAAGTTCATTACTTGGTGCGAAGCCAATGGACATAAAGCGGAAGAAGTATATCGTTACAGCGACGAACAGATTGAAAAATTGGTGAAAAAATCGCCTTACCATAAGGCAACTTCTGCTGATGTGGACTGGGTAGCCAAGGTGAAAATGCAAGGTAAACTGCAAAAGTGGGTTGACCACTCTATTAGCGTTACTGTGAACCTGCCTGAAAATATCAGCGAAGAAATGGTAGCTGTGGTATATAAAACCGCATGGGAAAGCGGATGTAAAGGCATTACTGTTTACCGCGAAGGTTCGCGTGCAGGAGTATTGATTTCCGCCAAGGAAAAGAAACAGGAGGAAGAAGGCCTGATGCCAAAAAAACGGCCCGAAATTCTTGATGCTGAAATTATACGTTTCAAAAATGGTAACGAACAATGGATTGCTTTCGTTGGCTTATATAATGGCCGTCCTTATGAAATATTTACCGGTATTGTTGACGACGAGGTTCGTCCTATACCCAAGACCGTTACTATGGGCTCTATCATCAAAGTAAAACATAAGGATAAAGATAAAGGTTCCCGTTACGATTTCCAATATACCGATAAATACGGCTACACTAATACGCTTGGCGGAATATCGCACATGTTTAACAAGGAATTTTGGAACTATGCTAAACTGATTTCAGGCGTGTTGCGTAACGGTATGATTATAGTTGACGTAGTAAATTTAGTGCAAGGATTGGAACTTGACAGCGAAACCATCAATACATGGAAAAACGGCGTTGAGCGGGCATTAAAACGCTATATCCCCGATGGCACCAAGGCTGAAACAGGTCAAACTTGTGCTAAATGTGGCTCCGACTCGTTAATTTACCAGGAAGGTTGCCTCAATTGTAACAGTTGCGGCTATTCAAAATGCGGCTAATGTCCATGAATTACAAAAATTTACAGAGAATAAATCTGTAAATGCTCTGTTTTCTTCATGCAAAAACAAGGCACTAAAAGACCACAGAAAACAAGAGATAAAAAAACCTCAACAAAAAATATAAAATAGTCAAAAAGTCAGCAATTTATAAACTATTCTAAAATAAAGAGCCGTACATTGTATTTTCTTTTGTACGGCTCTTTATTATGCTATTTTTGTTACCCGTTTGTTGCCGGTAACAAAACACACACTAATTATGACAATTTTTGACTGATTATTACTAAAAATATTGTTACTTTGAAATATGATATACTAAAAATCAAATATTTATCATTCAAAATAAAAAGTAAACTTTCTTTTATTTCCCTTTGTTATGTTGTTTTTTGTTCTTACCTTTGCAGCGGGTAACTTAAAATAGTCATGGGTAACAAAAAACAAATCAAAGTCAAAGAACCTATAAAGCTCCGATTTAAAAAACTTTCCAACGGTAACAAGTCTATTTATTTAGATTACTACAGGGACGGCAAACGTGAATATGAGTTTTTAAAGCTGTATTTAGTTCTTGAAAACAGTACGGGCGACAAGTCTGCAAATGTTGAAACGCTGAGGCTTGCCAATGCAATAAAGGCACAAAAGATTGTAGAACTACAAAATACCGAGCACGGTTTTTCAGTGAGTATAGTCCGGTCAAAGGTGGGGCTGTTGGAATATGTGAAACATTTTGCAGAACAAAAAAGAGAAAAAACAGACGGTAACGAGCGGGGTACTTATTCATTGTATGTAATGCTGTGTAACCATTTGGAGCAATACAGCGGGGCAAATACCAAGTTTAAACACATAGACAAATCGTATTGCATGGGGTTTATTGACTACCTGAGAACAACCAAAAACAAAAATACATGCAAATTATTACATGAAAATACACAGCTTACCTATTTGAAAAAATTTGAGGCTGTAATAAATAATGCAATAACTGATGAAATTATAAGCCTCAACCCTTTAAAGCAAATAAAGCGTGAGAATAAGCCACAAAGAAAGAAAGCAAATGTTGAGTATTTGACAATAGATGAGGTTAATAAGTTAATAAATACCCCCTACAAGACAAATCAATATATTAAAAGCGCCTTTCTGTTCTCTTGCTTTTCAGGGCTTAGGTTTTCAGATATACGGGCTTTGACGTGGGACAAACTGCAAAAAGATAGTACCGGCGGCACGTTAATAAAACACACTCAAAAGAAAACACAAGAGCCTGACTATTTACCGGTAAGTAATAGAGCTATACAGCATTTACCCGACAAGGGGACGGCAAATGATAGCGACAACGTTTTTAAGCTACCATCGTGCGGCTATGTAAATATGCAGCTAAGGGAGTGGTCAAGGTTAGCCGGTATTAACAAGCGGGTAACATTTCATGTGGCAAGGCACACAGCCGCTACATTATTACTGAGTTTGGGTGTGCCTATTGAAACGGTAAGTAAAATTTTGGGGCACTCCGATATACAGACAACTCAAATCTATGCTAAGGTTATGGATAAAAACAAACGGGCAGCGGTGGATAAATTAGACGGTTTAACTGATTAAAATTTAAGGATATGAATACAGAACTAAAAACATTGTTACAGCAAATAAACAGTCTTAAAAATAGGCTGCAAGCTATACGCCCCTTACCGGTGGAGGCATTAAGCAAAATTAAAGCAGCTTTTGAAATGGAATATACATTTGAAAGTAATCGGATTGAGGGCAATACCTTGACTTTGCAGGAAACAGTTTTGGTAGTAAGCGAGGGTGTTACCATTGGTGGTAAAAGTATGACTGAACATTTGGAGGCTATAAATCATGCCCAAGCGGTTGAATTTATCAAAGAGATTGCCAAGTCCAATATAGAGATAACCGAGCGTACTATAAAGGAAATACATGCTATTATTTTGCACGGTATCAATAGGGAACAGGCCGGCAAATACCGAGATGTACCGGTTATGATTGTAGGAAGCAAACACCCACCCACACAGCCCTATTTGATTGCTCCACAAATGGAACAGTTTATTAGAGATTACCAAGCTATGCAAGCCAACGGCGATTACCCCGTTGTAATAGCTGCTTTCTTGCACGATGAGTTAGTAAAAATACACCCGTTTATTGACGGTAACGGACGTACTTCACGACTTTTAATGAACTTGTATTTATTATCAAAGGGCTACACCATTACTATACTAAAAGGCGATAATGAGGCAAAACAAGCCTATTATATAGCATTGGAACAAAGCCATGTAGAAAATAACCGAGAGGCATTTTATTTGTTAGTAGCAAATACAGTAAAACAGTCAATGGAACGATACATTAGTATTGTTGAGGGTTAAACCTTAGGCGGTTTAATTGGTAAAAAAGGGGGGAATGGAAACACGAGTGGTCGGAAGATTTATTTCCGACCATTTTGTTTTTTGTATTATTAAAAATAGATTTTTTATATTTATATTTTTAATGTTAATATTTTGATTTTCATATCATTATATTTGACCATGTGATTTATTTTGATTATTTTTGCATATTGATAATCAAAATCTTATGACAATTTTTAAAGACCACAAAGTAAGGGTCAGCAATCTGTTAAATGTTATTCCTGAAGCCCTAATGAGCCAGCTCTCTGACACTACTTCTGTCGATTATTATGCCAAAGTCCTGCAAGACAAAAAAATGTTCTATCTGTTGATGTACGGTATTCTGGAAAACGAGGTTATAAAATGGGTTTGTTATAATCAAAAATAAATCGTATCTTTGAATTTACAAAAGTCCGTTAAAAATGTCTATTTTAGGCTATTTTGTTACTCGTTTGTTACCCAACAAGGATAAAAATGGGCTTTTTATTTAAAAGTTAATTAATTGTAAAAATGCTCTGTTTTCCTCATGCAAAAATAAATCTCGGACTGTATGTTACCGACAAACGATCCGATGGTTTTCATACTATCCAAACACTTTTTTATCCTATTCCCTATCACGATATTTTAGAAATAGTACCAAGCAACAAATCGACTATTTACCTATCGGGAAAAACGATTGAAGGGCCAACCGACAATAATTTATGTTGGAAAGCCTATCGCTTGCTGCAGAACGATTGTGCCTTACCTCCGGTGGCCATTTACCTGCATAAACTTATTCCCAGCGGAGCTGGATTGGGCGGCGGTTCTTCCAATGCTACGCACACTTTGCTAAGTCTAAACCGCTTATTTGAACTTAACCTTCCCACTGGCCAACTCTTAGCTTATGCCGCTCAATTAGGCAGCGATTGTGCCTTCTTTACCCAAGCCCAGCCTATGTTGGCTGAGGGGCGAGGCGAATTGTTACGTCCGGTAGAAATATCATTAGCCGGATATTATTTGTTACTCGTTTTTCCGAATGTACACATAAGTACTGCCGAAGCCTACGCTGGTATCAGTCCTAAAACACCTCAACATGTCTTGGAAAAGACCATAAGCCTTCCAATAAAGGAATGGCGGCATCAACTAAGTAATGATTTTGAAAAACACATTTTTAAGCAATATCCATTATTGGGCAACATTAAAGCGTCTTTATATAACAAAGGCGCTGTGTATGCAGCCATGAGCGGCAGCGGATCAACTATCTTCGGACTGTTCACTGATAAATTTTTATGCAACGAAACAGCCGCAAGTTTTAGTTTTTCTACTTATATAGCAAAATTGAAATAAAAATAATCCATTATTCATTATTCATTGCCATCCTTATTCTCCAATTATTAGGATAAAGGTTGTTGCATCTGTTTCTGAGATTTTTTACAAAACCTAAGGGATGCCCTTCATAAGAAACAACGTGATAACCGGAAAGCTGGCTTTGCAATTTAATAGTATCGCGGCGAAGGAAATGTAAAGCATCTTCCAAATTCAATGCTTCTTGGGGGAAGGCATCAGAATGCAGGGCGGTAGATAAGGCTACGGCTGTATGCGGAACAATATCCTTACCTTTGATTTCACCTGTTGGAATACCTGCTTGAACTACCCGCAGTTGTTGTTTTAAAATACTGATATCATCAACGTAAGTTGTTGGCCATGCTTGTACAAAATCATCTTGTCGAACAATTGTGAAATCACCCTCTAACCATTTCGAATTTTTTTTTACCATATTGATAGCTGATATTTTCTGCCTTTTAGCTTGCGGAGCAGCACTATTCTTCTGTAATATACTGATAAAAAAACCTTCACTTTTTGTTTTATATGGAAAGAAGCGGTAACCACAATTGCTTTCGGTAATATTCCATTCTGGCTGCAATGGAATACGGAGCAATTTTGCGCCAAGTTGATTAATTATCCATTGAACATTTTCCTCATTTTCTTCACGGTTGTATGTGCAGGTGCTGTAAAGCAGGTATCCCTCCTCTTTCAACGTGTCCCAAACTTCAGCGAGAATTCGGCGCTGTCGTTCAGTGCAAAGTTTTACATTGGATTTGCTCCACTCTTTGATGGCTGTGGGGTCTTTCCTGAACATCCCTTCGCCGGAGCAGGGTGCATCAATGAGCAGCAGGTCGAAAAAGGAGGGCAGAGAGACAAAATCCTTAGGTTCGTTGTGAGAAACCACCACATTTGCTTGTCCCCACTTGCAAAGATTTTCGGTTAATATATTTACACGATTGCGGATTACCTCGTTGCTTACCAACAAACTACCCTCTATCAGACAGTCGAGCAAATGAGTTGATTTTCCACCCGGCGCTGCGCAAAGGTCTAAAGCCCGCACAGGCTTGTTAAGTTGCAGTTGTCCGATAACTTGCTCAATGAACATCGAAGCGGCTTCCTGTACATAGTACACGCCGCCGTGGAATAGCGGATCAAGGGTAAATACCGGACGCTGCGATAAATAAACAGCCGACCTACACCAGGGGACAGTATTGTCGGAAGAAGCTATTGTAGCTTTCTTTCGATTGTAACGAATACTTATCGGTGTTTCGGCGTGTAGGCTGTCAAGGAAACAAGCGTAATCGCTGCCGAGCATGGATTGTATCTGCTGCACAAAAGCTGAGGGTGGGGCTATCATATTGACAAAGATACTATAAGTTTCGTATTTTTACTAAAAAAATCATAACTTTGTAAATTAAATTCGTGGATTTATGGATTATAATTTTTCGACCATTGAAAAAAAATGGCAAGACTACTGGGCAGAAAATGAAATATTTAAAGTGGAGGTGGATAAGAGTTGTCCGAAATTTTATGTGCTTGACATGTTCCCTTATCCCTCGGGAGCAGGTTTGCACGTAGGGCATCCCTTAGGCTACATTGCCAGTGATATCTACAGTCGTTATATGCGCCTGAAAGGTTACAATGTGTTGCACCCAATGGGCTACGATGCCTTTGGCTTACCTGCTGAACAATATGCCATTCAAACGGGACAGCACCCCGCCCTTACTACGAAGAATAATATTCAACGATATCGTGAGCAGTTAGACAAACTCGGCTTTTCCTATGACTGGAATCGTGAGGTGATAACCAGCGACCCTGTATATTACAAATGGACACAATGGGCTTTCCTTGAAATGTTTCATTCTTATTACCACCTCCCTCCAGCCTCCTCCCAAGGAGGGGGTGCTAAGCCAATTTCGGAATTAATAAAACATTTTGAAAAACAAGGAACCAAAGATTTATACGCAGCTCAAACCAAAGAACTAAATTTTACTGCCGAAGAATGGTGCGCGAAATCAGAGAAAGAACAGCAAGATATTTTGATGAACTACCGTCTTGCTTATTTAGGTGAAACCTCGGTGAACTGGTGCGCTGCCTTAGGTACGGTGTTGGCTAACGATGAGGTGAAAGACGGCCTTTCTGCTCGCGGCGGCCATCCGGTGGAACAAAAGAAGATGATGCAGTGGCAACTCCGCGTATCGGCTTACGCCGAACGCTTATTGTCGGGCCTTGATAAGGTGAATTGGACAGAGTCGCTCAAAGATATGCAGCGCAACTGGATTGGCAAGAGTGAGGGGGCGGAGATCCACCTCCCCCTAACCCCCTCCCAAGGAGGGGGAACTGAAGCTCCAAAGTATCACACTACGGGAAAATTGGATTGGCGCTCGAATATAGACAACGCCAAAACAATGAGGACAAACCCAACAGAAGGAGAAAAAATTTTATGGGAAGCATTAAGAGGTAAGAATATAGGATATAAATTCCGCAGACAACATTTAATAAACCGTTTTATTGTTGATTTTGTATGCTTGGGAAAGATGTTAATTATTGAAATTGACGGCGGCTATCATAATGACGAGGAACAGCAGAGGTTAGACGCAGAAAGAGATGGCATTTTGGAGGAATTAGGTTATACGGTTTTACATTTCACTAATAATGAAATATTGATAAGTATTGATACAGTTACTGATAAAATAAAGCAATATTGTGAAAGAAGCCTTATCCCCCCCTCCTTGGGAGGGGGACGGGGGGAGGTGATTGTTTTCACAACTCGGCCTGACACTATCTATGGTGCAACATTTATGGTGTTGGCGCCTGAAAGCGAGTTGGTAGAACAATTGACCACGCCAGAGCAGAAGGTGGAAGTTGATGCCTACATTGAGCGCACGAAAAAACGTACCGAGCGTGACCGCATTGCCAACCGCAGCGTGAGCGGCGTATTTTCGGGCAGCTATGCGATAAATCCTTTGACCAACGAAGCCATCCCTGTGTGGATAAGCGATTATGTGTTGATTGGTTATGGCACGGGCGCAATTATGGCTGTACCCGCACATGATAGCCGTGACTACGCTTTCGCCAAACATTTCGGACTGGAAATTCGTCCTTTGATTGAGGGCTGCGATGTGTCGGAAGAAAGTTTTGATGCGAAAGAAGGCATTATGATAAATTCCGGCTTTCTGAATGGGCTTACCGTACCACAAGCAATTGCGAAAGCAAAAGAATATATTGTTGAGCAGGGCTTGGGTAAAGTGAAAATAAATTACCGTTTGCGCGATGCTATTTTCAGCCGTCAGCGCTACTGGGGCGAGCCTTTCCCCATCTATTACAAAGAGGGCATAGCTATGCCGCTGCCGATGGATAAATTGCCACTGGAACTACCTGAAGTGGATAAATTCTTGCCCACCGAAACTGGCGAGCCGCCATTGGGTAGAGCTAAGGATTGGGTGTATGAAAAGTAGAAGTGTGGAAAAATTTTAAAATACATATAATGGAAACTGCTATGCTTGAGGATGGACTTGAACTGTCGACAATTTGTCGACAGTTCAAATTAAATATAATCTGAAAAATGTCAAAAAATAAACATTGACACATACTTATGGACGAAAAAAAGATAATTATATATAATACTGATGATGGCAAAACATCTGTCAGTTTAATGACGAGGGATGGCAATGTTTGGCTAAACCAAAATCATTTGGCTGAACTTTTTGACACCTCGAAGCAGAATATTAGCCTACATATAATTAATATATTGAATGAAAACGAATTAGATAAAAAATCAGTTGTCAAGGAATATTTGACAACTGCTGCAGACGGCAAAAATTATCAGGTTGTTTTTTACAGTTTAGACATGATTCTCGCTATTGGTTTTCGGGTAAATAGTCGACGTGGTACACAATTTCGACAATGGGCAAATCAAAACCTGAAAGAATATATGATAAAAGGTTTCGTGATGGACGATGAACGACTAAAAAACCCCGATGGCCGTCCCGATTACTACGATGAGTTTTTGGAGCGGATACGTGATATTAGGGCTTCCGAGAAACGTTTTTATCAAAAAATCAGAGATTTATTTGCACTTTCGAGCGATTACGATGCTACGGATAAATCTACACAAATGTTTTTTGCTGAAACACAAAACAAACTTCTATATGCTGTTACCGGAAGTACAGCTGCCGAAATTATCGTTTCACGTGCCGATGCTACACAGCCAAATATGTCGCTAACAAGTTGGAAAGGAAAAATTATTCGCAAACAAGATATTTATATCGCAAAAAATTATTTAATAGAAAACGAAATAGATAGTTTAAACCGTTTGGTTGTCATATTTTTAGAAATTGCCGAATTGCAGATTAAAGACAGAAAAGATATTACGATGAAATTTTGGCGTGAGAATGTTGATAGTATTATTACTTTCAATCATAGAAATTTACTTTCGGGAAAAGGTAATGTAAGTAACTCGGACATGGAAGAATTTGTAGAAAAAGTCTATTCTGAATTTGCCGAACAACGTAAAATTTATGAACTTCGACAAGCCGATTCCGATGATTTACAGGAATTAAAAATATTTGAAAAAAATATAAAATCACAAAATCGAAAAAATTATGGAAAATAAAAAATACCCTCTCGAAAAAAGTACCATGCCCGGTTTTGCAGGCTCCAGCGCCTATTACCTGCGCTATATGGACCCGCGCAACAACAAGGCTTTGGTGGGCAAAGAAGCTAATGAATACTGGCGCAATGTTGATTTATACATCGGCGGCACCGAACATGCCACCGGCCACTTGATTTATTCCCGTTTTTGGAATAAGTTTTTGTTTGATTTAGGCTATGTTTGCGAAGAAGAGCCCTTCAAAAAATTGATTAATCAAGGAATGATTCAAGGGCGAAGTAACTTTGTGTACCGTATAAAAGGTACTAATAAGTTTGTGTCTCACGGCTTGAAAGAGCAGTACGACACGCAAGAATTGCACGTTGATGTGAACATCGTAAGTAACGACAAACTCGATATAGATAAATTCCGCACATGGAATCCCGACTATGCCGATGCCGAATTTATTTTAGAAAACGGCGAATACATTTGCGGCTGGGCAATAGAAAAAATGAGCAAGTCGATGTACAACGTGGTAAATCCCGACTTGGTGTGCGAACAATATGGTGCCGACACATTACGAATGTACGAAATGTTTCTGGGCCCCTTGGAGCAATCAAAACCCTGGGATATGAATGGCATAGATGGTGTGCATCGCTTCTTGCGCAAGTTCTGGCGACTGTTTCATAATCGCGATGATTTTGAAGTCTCAGACGAACAACCCTTTCCGAAAGAGCTAAAAGTATTGCATAAGCTGATTAAAAAAGTGCAGGACGATATGGAAAATTTCTCCTTCAATACCACCGTCAGCGCCTTTATGATTAGCGTGAATGAACTGGGCGAATTGAAATGCAATAAACGTGCAATTTTGGAGCCATTAACCATATTGCTTTCTCCCTTTGCACCGCATATTACTGAAGAATTATGGGCTTTGTTGGGCAACACTCCTTCAATCGCCAATACTCGCTTTCCGATATATGATGCTGCTTATACGGTGACAGACAGCTTTGAGTACCCAGT